>NZ_MPRL01000002.1:0-148709 GCF_002020875.1 Solemya pervernicosa gill symbiont
GCAGAATGGCGGTGCTGCGGGAAGTGGTGTGGGTGTTGATCTCACCGTATCGGGTGGTACCTCGGCCGGTAATGACACCTTCGTCTTCGACAATGCGCTTGATAGTGAGGTCTACACCGGAACAGTGGCCAACTCGGATGTCGATTTTGCCGGTACATCAATCGGTGAAGGTGCAGCTACTGACAGCGCCATTCAGGTCTCTGAGATTGACCTAGTGATGGCCGATGGTGTCAACATTCAGTCAGATGGAGCGATTGGGGCTACTAGCGTCTTGAATGCAGCAGCTGATACAGCTGCAGCCCAGTCGACCTACGGTGCAGCAGATACCACCGCGGGTAACAATGTTGAGGCGCAGACCCTGACCATTAGTGGGCAGGCTGAGAGTTCAGTCGAGGTAGGTGCTAACGATAGTGCCAAGACGATTGCTACGTTGGTGAATGCAGTAGCAGACAGCACCGGTGTGTCGGCAACGGCTACGACTACTGCAACACTCTCTGCACTCGATACCGATGGCGTGGTCTCATTCAGTCTGAACGGCAGCAATGTCTCAGCGAATGTAACCACCACTGATCTGACCAACCTCTCTGATGCAATCAATGACAAGTCGGGTGCAACGGGTGTTATCGCCAAGCTGAGCCTCGATAAGGCAAGCATCACACTTGAGCACGATACGGGTGAGGATATGGCCATTAGCACTTTCGACAGCTCTGCAGCGGTTGATGGTGCGAGTGGTACCGAGGTATCGATGACACTCTCTGGCGGTACTGGAACCTCTGATGTAGTACTGCAGAACGGTGGCGTCAACGCCGGAACCCGCGACTCCACCGTGGTCGGTGGTGAGGTTGAGTTCAAGTCGACAGCCGGTTACTTCAGCGTTGAGTCAAATACTGCTGAGGGTTCAGGTGGTGTCTTCCAGGGTACTGCTGGTGATCTGAAGGCGAGTGCCAACGAGACTGTCAGCACCATCGATATCAGCTCGGTTGTTGGATCGAATGATGCGATCGACATTGTTGACGGTGCGCTGGCCAGGGTTGATGCGATCCGCGCTGATCTGGGTGCGGTGCAGAACCGCTTCGAGACCACCATCACCAACCTGCAGACTAGCTCTGAGAACCTCAGCGCTGCACGTAGCCGAATTCAGGATACTGACTTCGCTGCTGAAACCGCAGCCCTGACCCGTTCGCAGATCCTGCAGCAGGCAGGTGTAGCGATGCTGGCCCAGGCCAACTCGGTACCTCAGCTGGTTCTTTCCCTGCTGGGATAAGCTGAACAGACTCAGTTTGAGTCTACTAACGGGCGCCAGAGATGACTCTCATCTCTGGCGCTTTTTTATTGTCTGGAAGAATATAATTTTCTTACTTGATAGCCAGGTTGAGTCGACTATTATGTAATGCAATGAAAAGTAAGCAAAATAATAGGATTCTGGGATGTGAAATAAAGTAAAAAAAATCCTAAAGTTTTCTATAGATTGCCCGATATATACATTAAGGATGGGTACGTATTGGGTTTTTGTATCAGTAGTGGCTAATAGACTCGGTGCTGTATCTGATTATTAATAGTATGAGATGAAAGCAGTGTTTCTCCCTGTTGAATATAAGGTAAAATCAGGGGTGAAAACGGTAGGAACTATGGAGGTTACATCATGGCTGCGATGACAACACAATTGACTTCATTACCCCCATCAGTTCTGGGCGGTAAGATCGATCCGAGTCAGGAGCCCAGGGATTCTAAATCGGCCGATGCGATCGATCCGACGCAGGTGCCAGGTGTTCCATCACCCGAGTCGAGCGATGCAGAGCCGGCATCGATGGAAGAGTTGCAGGATGCGGTAACCCGCATAAACGACCACATGCAGGTGATTCGACGCAATCTGTCGTTCAATCTTGATGATGAGAGTGGCGAGACAGTGATCAAGGTGATCGACTCCGATACGGATGAGGTGATTCGTCAGCTTCCCACGGAAGAGGCGATGAAGCTCTCCAAGCAGCTCGAACAGGCCAGCGGCAGCTTAATATCTGCTGAGGCCTGAATGGGCACAATTCTTGCTCGTGTCTGTCTAATAGATAGACGCGTCAAAAAGCGAGGATAGATAGATGGCTACAATTTCATCACCCGGTATCGGCTCACAGCTCGATGTTAATGACATCGTATCAAAGGTTATGGCCGCCGAGCGGGCACCCGCCGAGAACCGTTTGAATCGCCAGGAGGCGACGCTTCAGGCGCAAATCTCATCTTTTGGCACTATCAAATCAGCACTATCTTCGTTCCAGAGTTCCCTAACCAAGCTGCAAACCTCTTCTACCTTCGAAGGTAAGGTTACTGATACCGGTCAGAGCACTGCATTTAGTGCCTCAGCCAGCTCCATTGCCGATCTCGGATCCTACGATGTTGAGGTATTACAGCTCGCACAGTCACACTCGCTGGTTACCGCGGAGGGCCAGTTTGATGAGCTCGATGACGTGGTGGGTGGTGGAACATTGACGTTTAGCTTCGGTACTACCGATTACGACCCCGCAACCGAGGTCGACCCTGAGAGTTATAACTCCTTTACGACCGAACTGGATAGGGCATCGCAGAGTGTTGAGATCGCTGCGGATAGCACGCTGGAAGAGGTGCGTGATCAGATCAATGAGGCGGAAATCGGAGTTACGGCCTCAATTATCGATGACGGTAATGGCTACCGGCTGAGTCTTAGCTCGGATAGCAGCGGCGAGAACAACAGCTTGCAGATCACTGTTGATGAGGAGACCGGTGACGGTGCCGATAACATCGATACCAGCGGCCTTTCGATGCTAGCTTTCAATCTGAGTGCCACCAATCTTGATCAGACCACTGCCGGTCAGGACGCGATGCTTGAGGTCAACGGACTGACGATCAGTCGTGAATCCAATAGCGTGACCAGTGCAATTCATGGCGTAACGCTCAATCTGCTGCAGACCTCAGAGAGCGGTTCTGAAAAGCTGAACGTTACTCAGAATAGTGAGACACCGGTTGATGCGGTCAAATCATTTGTTGAGTCCTACAACAGTGCACTGAGTTCGCTGAGTTCGTCGAGTGCCTTCGGCGGAAAGGATGGTAGTAGTGGTGTGCTGTTGGGTGACTCGGCGGTACGTAGCGCTGAACGCCAACTGCGTCAGATCCTCGGTGATGTGTTGACCGGGGTTGGCGGTGGTTACAACTCAATGGGTGATGTCGGTATCACGCTACAGCGTGATGGCACGATCGATCTCGATGAAACGGTCCTCAGTAGTGCGATTGAGGATGACGTCGTTAAGGTAGGTGATCTATTTACTACCTATGCGGACAAGATCGACGGTGTACTGGACGGTATGCTTGAAAGCAATGGTGGTTTGATTGAATCTCGGCTGACCGGGCTCAGTACACGTCTTGAAAATCTCAATGATGATCGTGCTTCGTTAACTAAACGTCTCTCAGCGCTTGAAACACGACTCTACCGTCAGTTTGGTGGGCTTGATACCTTGATGGCTCAGCTTCAGACGACCAGTGATTACCTAGCCCAGCAGCTCGAAAATCTTCCCAAGATTGGCGGCAGTAAATAGTAATACTGCCTGATTGGGTGCTGTTTTCAATGTTGTAACCAACTGTAATTGTTGGTTATATCCTGTTCAGAGCGGTGTTCTCTGGACCCCTACGAAAATAGCTGCCATATTCGATGGCAAGAGACTAAAGATCGAGATGATTGAGCCGATATGGTTTATAGATGCAACGAGTGATTGATCTATGACCCGGCATGAGAGGAACAACGATGACCTACTCTAAACCCACCAGCAAAATGCAGCAGTACACCCAGTATGATGTAAAAGCCGAGGTGCTAGAGGCTAGTCCTCACCGGCTGGTACAGATGCTAATTGAGGGTGCTCTGGATAAGGTTGCTGTTGCAAAAGGGCATATGGAACGCAATGACGTTGCAGGTAAGGGACAGTACATCAGCTGGGCGATCTCGATCATTGAAGGTCTTCGCGCAAGCATCGATAAGGAAGCGGGCGGCGAAATCGCCAACAATCTCGATGATCTCTATGACTACCTAGGTCGACGTCTTCTGCAGGCTAATCTGGATAACGATGTATCGATTCTGGATGAAGCCTCCTCGCTACTGCGCGAGATCAAATCTGCCTGGGATGCCATTCCGAGTGAAGTGAAGGGTGAGCGTGCCAAGATCACACCGAACTACGACTCCACGGAACCACCGACATCTACCTCAATCTCTATCGGCGTCTGAAGCTAGAGGTCTATGGACGGTTCAGACAACCCAAATCAGGGCTTCGAACAGCTGATTGCTCAGGTTGTTGATCTCTCAAATAGAATGTTTAAGGCCGCTGAGGCCGAGCAGTGGGATGAGCTCGTCGAACTCGAGGCAGAGCGGCGTCAGTCACTCCCGCAGCTATTCAATAATCCCCCTTCTGAACATACCTCCAAGCTCTCTGAAGCGGTACAGCTGATTATCGATCTCGATAAACGCACCATGGCACTGGGTGAGAAGGGACGTCACCTGATCGGCAATGAGCTACAGGGACTACGACAGGGTCAGCAGGCCACCAATGCCTATAACAAGGTGCAGGGCTAAAGGGAGAGTCGTCCGGCTATGAGTGAAGATAATAGTATCGGCGGCGTGGTTCATGAGCAGGTGATGCCGCTTGAGTGGCAGCAACACGATGCCTTTCCAGAAGATCTCGACATAATCCATCAACATGACGCCAACCTTACACTGCTGCACACCATCAATGTCATCGAGTCGAAACCGGTTGAAAATGATGATAGCGAGATGCAGTCCGATGTCGTTCGACTGGAGAACAAGGTCGATCTGGTGCTCGATCTGCTCTCATCTCTGATACGTCAAACTCGCCCCCTTCCTCCCAATGCCAAGGCTCGACTGGGTGGTGAGGGTATGGAGTGGGCCAGTGGCGAGGAGGCCCCGCTGCCTGCTGCTGGTAGCAAGCTGACGGTCTCTTTTCACCTCAATAAAATGATCCCCTCACCGATCGTCCTCTGGGGCGAAGTGGTTGATGTGGCCCTACACGATAGCGCACGCTGGGCAACTCTCCGATTTGGTCCGATGAGTCAGCAGTTTGAACAGGCCTGGGTAAAACTCATCTTCCGTCACCACCGCCGGGCGATCGCCATGGCTCGTGCAAATCGTTAATAGTTTTAACAAGTTACACTCAAATCTTTACATCCATCTACTAATTCACTGTTTTTCCTGAGTGATAGAAGTGTCCGTTTCTTGTCGCAAATGGCCGCGGCAAAAAAAGAGACGTAACTTCAATATTAGCGTCGGCTTTTTGACATAAAGGGTGTCGGGTGGTTTACTGCAAAAAACGCGAAAAGAAACGCTCTTCGTGAGGCCGATAACCACTTAAGGGTTTGAAAATGTCCGTAAAAAAGGTCCTTGTCATCGATGGTGATATGGAGCGTGCGACGAGCCTGCTCACGGTCTTGGAGTTTGTCGAATACGATGCCCAGCACACCACCGATTGTAATGAGTGGCAGGGTCTGATTCAGGAGCAGGGACCCTTTAATGCTGTGATTGTCGGTCGCTGCAGCTCGCTGAAGGGGATCGAGAAGGTGATTCGCGGCATTAAAAAGCATGATGAGTTTATGCCGTTGCTGATGATGGTGGCGAAGGGCGAGCCACTTCCGGTCACCGGCAAGCTAGCGCTGGAGATTCTCGGCCGGGTTGAGATGCCGGTTAAGTATGGTCAACTCAATGAGTTGCTTGGAAGCGCCCAGAACTACCGCGATACCCACGAGCGCAAGAGTCGTCGCCGTCCTACCGAGGTCTTCCGTAGTCTGGTGGGGGAGAGCGGTGAGGTGGTCAGCGTTCGTCGTCAAATTGAACAGGTCGCGGGTGCTGAAGCCACGGTACTGATTCTCGGCGAGTCGGGTACCGGTAAGGAGGTGGTGGCGCGAAATATTCACTACCTCTCTGAACGTGCCGATAAACCCTTTGTACCGATCAACTGTGGTGCTATTCCCGCTGAACTCCTCGAGAGTGAGCTGTTTGGCCACGAAAAGGGTGCCTTTACCGGGGCGATTAGTACCCGGCAGGGACGTTTCGAGCTGGCGGAGGGTGGCACTCTGTTCCTCGATGAGATCGGTGATATGAGTCTACCGATGCAGGTCAAGCTGCTGCGTGTGTTGCAGGAGCGTACCTTTGAACGGGTCGGTAGCAATAAGACCATCAGTGCTGATGTACGTATTGTTGCCGCCACCCATCGTCATCTTGAGCAACGTATTAGCGATGGAGATTTCCGCGAGGATCTTTTCTACCGCCTCAACGTCTTCCCCATTGAGATGCCGCCGCTGCGTGATCGTGTCAGCGATATAGGCCTACTGATCGATGAACTGATTGCCCGTGTTGAGCAGGAGAACCGCGGTACGGTTCGTCTGACCCCTCGAGCGATTGAGGCCCTCAAACAGTACGACTGGCCCGGTAATGTGCGTGAGTTGGCCAATCTGGTTGAACGCCTGGTAATTCTCTTCCCATCAGGGGTTGTTGATGCCCCCGATCTGCCCGCCAAGTTCCGTGGCAACATTGAAGATATTGAGATTCCAGCAGGTTTCCCGCTCTCATTTATCAATGATGTGCGTGAGGCGGATGCCGAGCTTCCCAGCGAGGCACACGTTGCTGAGCCAGCGGCTGAACCAGTTATCGTTGCTGAAGAGCCAGCTGAGGCCGAGGTCGAGGAGGTTGCCGAGAGCGCGGATGAGGGGAGTGCGTTGCCAACGGGGGGGCTCGATCTCAAGGAGCACCTCAGCAATATGGAGATTGCGATCATTAAGCAGGCGCTTGAAGAGACCGATAATGTTGTGGCCCACGCCGCCAAGCTGCTCAATATGCGTCGTACCACCCTGGTTGAGAAACTGCGCAAGTACGGTCTGCAACGCCAGGATTGATCGTCAAGAGATTGACGAGTGTTTTTCTTGTTGTCAGTAACATGTTGAATAATCAAAATAAATAAAAAAGGCATGCTTATTGCTTTGTCCTACTTGACGCCATTTGCGTCGAATAGAACAAGCGGTAGGAGAGCACATGCCAGGCCAACATAGCGAGCTGTTACAGAGAAGCCATCCCCCACTGGGTAACCTTGAGGGCGTGGTCACCGAGATCCCTGCGGATCGAGGCTCTCTTGAACGACGTATCGCAAAACTTACCCGAGAACTCGCCTTGGCACGTCGTGGTCATCAGCAGCAGATGGCTGAGAAGACGCATCAGCTCAACCGTCTTGAAGAGATTATTGAAGCGCTACCAGGTGGTGTGGTGGTGCTGGATGGTATTGGCAATATTCGCGCCTACAACCCGATTGTGGCCGAGATGTTTGGTCAGCCGCTACAGGGTATCGCCTGGCAGGAGGTACTGGCACGCAAGCAGCTGCCAGATCAGTCTGAGCAGGAGGGTGTGGCACTTCAGGGCGGTCGCCGTGTGGTCGTCTCAGTGCGACAGCTCACCTCTGAGCCGGGTGTGATTCTACTACTGCACGATGTCACCGAGAGCCATCAACTGGAGCAGACGGCTAACCGTCAGCAGCGACTCGCCGCGATGGGTGAGATGAGTGCCTCGATGGCACACCAGATCCGTACTCCACTTGCCTCGGCACTGCTCTATACCTCCCATCTAAAACGACCCGCACTCAAAGAGGATGGCAGAATTCGTATCGCCGATAAGATCCGTGCACGCATGATTGAGATGGAGCGCATGGTCAACGACATGCTCCGCTTCGCCCGTGGTGGTGACTCAACCGTTATTAATGAGATCGATCTAAACGCACTGCTCGATGCACTGCAGCAGACGCTTGATCCGCAGTTGGAACAGTCCGGTGCACAGCTGCATATAGAAAGGTGCGAACAAGCGGTTACTTTTTCCGGCAACTACGAGGCAATTCTCGGTATGTTGCTGAATCTGGCAACCAATGCGCTTCAGGTCGCCACCTCAACCCCTGTTCTGGATGTCGGGCTCACCGTCAGTGAACGATCAATCCGTTTTAGCGTGGCCGATAACGGTCCCGGTATCGCGGCTGAACAGCAGGCCCGAATCTTCGATCCCTTCTATACCACCCGTGCCGATGGCACCGGTCTCGGCCTTGCCGTGGCCCGTAGTGTGGTTGAGGCGCATCACGGAGAGATCCGTGTCGATTCAAAACCGGGAGAGGGTGCCTGTTTCACCATTACCCTGCCGCGATCGGCGGCACCGCAGATGTTGGCCAGCAGTAGTGATTTAGCGGGCCTAAGAGAGACAGTAGAGCAGGGGGCATTTCCCCCTGGGTTCGATAGTGGTGAGGTGAGGTCATGAGTAACTCGACGATTCTGGTGGTTGAAGACGACCGCTCTCTGCGTGAGGCGCTGGTCGATACGCTCGAGTTCTCGGGTTATCAGGTCGAAGCGGCACACGATGGATGTATGGCGCTGGAGATGATTGATAATGATGAGATCGCGATGGTTGTCAGCGATATCCAGATGCCGGAGATGGATGGCATGTCGCTGCTGCGCAAGGTTAAGGCGAAACGTCCCGATATGCCGGTGATCCTGATGACCGCCTACGGCACCATTGAGGATGCGGTCAGTGCGATGCGTGTCGGTGCGGCTGACTATCTGGTCAAACCATTTGAGGCCGATGCACTGGTAGAGATGGTGGCGCGCTTTGTTTCGATTGCCCATTGCGATGAGAGCAGTGGTGATTACATCGCCGAAGATTCACGTTCGCGTGACATGCTGGAGCTGGCTCGACGCGTGGCAGGTAGCGATGTCTCGGTGATGATCACCGGGAAGAGCGGTACTGGTAAGGAGGTGTTGGCGCGTTTTATCCACCACAACTCAAACAGTGCCAAGGGACCGTTTATAGCGATCAACTGCGCGGCGATACCTGAAAATATGCTTGAGGCGATGCTGTTTGGCTACGAGAAGGGGGCCTTCACCGGTGCCTATCGTGCTACACCCGGGAAGTTTGAAATGGCCCAGGGTGGCACGCTGCTGCTCGATGAGGTCTCCGAAATGCCACTGGCGTTGCAGGCAAAGCTGCTGCGTGTGCTGCAGGAGCGTGAGGTCGAGCGGGTCGGTGGACATCGGATTATTCCGCTGAACGTCAGAGTTCTGGCGACCTCGAATCGAAATCTACGTGAGGAGGTTGCTGCGGGTCGTTTCCGTGAGGATCTCTTCTACCGGCTCAACGTATTCCCTCTGCATCTGCATCCGTTGAGTCGTCGGCCCGACGACATCGTTCCATTAACGGAGCTGTTTGTACGCAAATATAGTCTCGACAGTGGCAATGTTCCGGCGCTGAGTTACGGTGCCAGGGCGCGGCTGACCGCTTACCCCTGGCCTGGCAACGTACGTGAACTGGAGAATGTGGTTCAGCGGGCGCTGATTATGACCATCGGCGGTGAGATTCAGGGTGAGGATCTGCACTTTGAGGTCGATAATGAACTGCCAGGGCAGGGCGAGGCGATTGCACAGATCTCAGGCAGTGAGCCTGAACCGGCCAGTAAGCTCAATGAGGATCTCAAGACCCGTGAGCAGCGGCTGATTGTTGACGCGCTACGCAACGGCAATGGTAATCGAACCCGTGCAGCCGAAGAGCTTGGTATCAGTCCACGTACCCTGCGTTATAAATTGGCTCGGCTACGAGAAGCGGGGGTAGAACTACCCGTGTAATACCCTACATAGTAAGGCGTGCAGGGCACGCCTACGGAGTAACAAGTCGCACAGCCCCTGGCATGCGGCGAGTCTCTCTGCACGTCTGTGTGGAGGCGATTATTCCCTCTCCTAATTTCGTCTTCCCTTCCGCTGGGTAGCGATACTCCTCTTCAATGACTCCATTCCAATAGTTGGTACGGAACCTGCATCTGTGTGATTAAGGTTCACTATGGCGATGAAATTCCGTCGCGGTTGAGATGGAGAGATTCAGATGAGTGATATGCAGGTTAATCAGCTAATGGCGCAGATGCGTGCACTGGCGGCACGCTCAAATATCGAAAATATTGCACCACCGACTACGGTCAATGAGACCAACAAGCCGGAGTTTGGTGATCTTCTCAAGAACTCAATTAACAAGGTTAACGATCTACAGCAGACGTCAGGTGCGCTGTCGACTGCATTCGAGACCGGCACCTCCGATGTCAATCTGGTCGATGTGATGATCGCCAAGGAGAAGGCGGGTATCGCCTTCCAGGCGATGACACAGGTCAGAAACAAGATGGTGTCTGCCTACGAAGAAGTTATGCGCATGGCGATCTAACTAGATCTCTACGGCGTTACTGGTATCTAAATTTAAAGTAAAAATAATTGGTGAGATGAGATATGGACTTAGTAGAGCAGGGTCAAGGTGTAGCAAAGGGGATGGGGCATCTTCCGGCGTGGCGTCAGATCGCAGTGATGATTGGCCTGGCGGCGAGTATCGCGCTCGGTGGTGTGGTGGTGCTCTGGTCGATGGAGCCGAACTATACGTTGCTCTATAGCTCACTGGCTGATAAAGATGCCAAGCAGGTAGTCGATGCACTGCAGGCACAGAACATTCCCTACAAGCTTGATCAATCCAGTGGAGCCCTGCTGGTTCCCTCATCGAAGGTCCATGAAGTGCGAATCAAACTCGCGGCCGATGGCCTGCCAAAGGGCAGCGGTATGGGTTTTGAAATGCTGGAGGAGGAGCAGGGCTTCGGTACCAGTAACTTTATCGAAAAGGCTCGCTTCCAACGGGCCCTCGAGGGTGAATTGGCCCGCTCCATCGCATCGATCAATAACGTGCGTACGGCACGTATCCATCTGGCGATGCCCAAGCAGAGTGTTTTTGTGCGTAAGCGCCAGAAGCCGAGTGCCTCGGTACTGGTCAACCTCTACTCGGGTCGTACCCTTGAAGAGGGTCAGGTCGCTTCTATCGTACATATGGTCGCATCGAGTGTGCCTAACCTGGAGTCGAGCCAGGTCACAGTGGTCGACCAGAACGGCAATCTACTCACCAAGAAGCGCCGTGGTGATGCGCTGGGCATCGACTCAGAGCAGTTCGACTACACCCGCCGCGTTGAAGATAGCTATGTCGGCCGCATTGAGAATCTGCTGGCACCCGTGCTCGGTGTAGGTGGTGTACGTGCCCAGGTGACCGCAGAACTCGATTTCACTGTCACAGAGAAGACCCAGGAGAGCTTTAATCCCGATCTGCCCGCGGTACGTAGTGAGCAGGTGATGGAGGATCGCAGCGCGATGGCAGCCGGTGCATCGGGTATCCCAGGCGCGCTGAGCAACCAGCCTCCGGGCGCAGGAACTACTAATCCTAATGCAGCTGCCGATGGTAGCGGCGGCTCACAGGGCAGCAGTTCACTGCGTACGACTCGCAACTATGAACTGGATAGAACCATTAGCCATACTAAAATGTCAGTAGGGTCTATTCGCAGACTGTCGGTGGCGGTGATTCTCGATAACAAGCGCGGTGTTGATGCAGCGGGAACTGCTTCCAATACGCCCTTCACCGCTGAAGAGGTCGCTCGTATCACCACTCTGGTCAAGGATGCCGTCGGCTTTAATCCACAGCGTGGCGATACCGTGAATGTGGTCAATACCCCCTTCTTGGTCGAGGCGGCGATTGAAGCGCTGCCAGAGGTGCCGATGCTGGAGCAGCCCTGGGTACAGGATCTGATTAAGCAGGGTGTCGGAGCGATTGCAGTACTGCTGCTGATCTTTGTGGTACTGAAACCGATGATGCGTAATTTGGTTGATAAGGGTGCTGAGATTGCCAAGGCACAGGCCGATGCGATGCGCCCAGCGCTGGCGGCGGGAATGGACGGTGATTTGTCGGGCGATCAGCTGAGTTTGACCGGTGGAGCACAGCCGCAGTTGGGTGGACCAAAGCTCAGTTATGACGAAAAGCTAGGCTCGGTGCGTGGTATGGTGACGCAAGACCCGAAACTAGTAGCTCAGGTAGTAAAAACCTGGGTAGGAGATGAAGATTAATGGCTGAAGCTGCGCCAAAACTGACTGGCACCGAGCGTGCTGCAATTCTACTGCTGACCCTGGGTGAGCAGGAGGCTGCCGAGGTACTGCGCCACATGGGCCCTAAAGAGGTTCAAAAGGTGGGTGCAGCGATGGCTGGCATGGCCAATGTGAGCCGTGACTCCGTCAGTACGGTGCTCGATGATTTTGTCGACACCATTGAGAATGAGACCGCACTGGGTGTCGGTTCAGAAGACTATATCCGCAAGGTTATGACCGAAGCGCTCGGTGAAGATAAGGCGGGCGGTCTGATTGACCGTATCTTGATGGGGCGTAACTCCAAGGGACTGGAGGCGCTGAAGTGGATGGATTCGCGTGCGGTGGGTGAGATCATCCGCCTTGAGCATCCGCAGATTATCGCCATTGTGCTCTCCTATCTCGACGCTGATCATGCCGCAGGCGTGCTGGCAACACTCCCCGAACGTGATCGTCCCGCCATCCTGATGCGCATCGCATCACTCGATGGTCTGCAGCCGAATGCGCTCAAGGAGCTTGATGAGATCCTTGAGAAGCAGTTTGCCGGTCAGACCAATGTGAAATCTTCGAGTGTCGGCGGTATCAAATCGGCAGCCGATATCCTCAACTTCCTCGATGGTAATGCCGAGCAGGCACTGCTCGATGAGGTGCGTGAGGTCGATCCCGATCTGAGCCAGCAGATTCAGGACAGCATGTTTGTCTTCGATAACCTGATAGATGTGGATGATCGTGGCATCCAGAGCCTGCTGCGCGAGGTCTCTTCCGAGTCGTTGATCCTGGCCCTGAAGGCGGCCGATGAGACGATGCGTGAGAAGTTCTTCAAGAATATGTCTAAACGTGCAGGCGAGATGCTGCGCGATGATCTGGAAGCGAAGGGCCCGGTCAAGCTGAGCGAGGTCGAACAGTCGCAGAAGGAGATTCTGGCCATTGCACGTCGTATGGCTGATGCCGGCGAACTGTCACTAGGCGGTGGTGGAGACGAGTATGTCTGATCAGGTGCTCAAGAAAGATGGAACGGCAGAGGGCTTTGAGCGCTGGGAACCGCCCGCTATGGCTGGGGCACACAAACCGAAGCCGAAGGTGGCAGTGAGAGCACCGGCACCGAAGAAAGCGGCTGCTGCACCGCCACCGGTGACCGCCGAGCAGATCGAACAGATTCAGAAACAGGCCCATGAGGAGGGTTTCGCGCAGGGGCAGAAGGAGGGACTGGCCGATGCACAGCGCCAGATTCGTGAGAAGACCTCCAAGCTCGACAAGATCATGGCCTCGTTTACTCGCCCCATGGCAGAGCAGGATGATGAGCTGGTAGAAGAGGTGGTAGAACTTGCCATGGTCGTTGCCAAGCAGCTGATTCGTCGTCAGCTCAAGCAGGATCCAGGTGAAGTGGTGGCGGTCGTACGTGAGGCGATGGCGGCACTGCCGGTCAGCACCAGCACGATTCGTCTGCAGCTCAACCCGGAAGACGCGGAGGTTATTCGAAATAACCTGCCGAGTGCCGAGGGTGAACGTGCCTGGAGCATCATTGAAGATGCTGCGCTGAGTCGTGGCGGATGCCGTATTACCACCGAGAACTCCACCATCGATTCGACTATGGAGACACGTATTGCAGCGGTTGTTGCCCAGTTGATGGGTGGTGAGCGTGATGAGGATCAGCGGGCGTAGCGCCAGTTGATTCAGGTGAATAATCGTGAACGATAACGTAACAGCACTCAATCGAAGCAAGAAGTGGCGCGGTAAGATTCGCGAACAGCGCGATCGTCTGCACGGACCGGCACCACTGACTGTCGAGGGCCGTCTGACGCGTATGGTCGGGCTAACTCTTGAGGCGGTCGGGTGTCAGGCACCGATCGGTGCGCGTTGTCTGGTTGAGAGCAGTAGTGGTGAGGATGTTGAGGCCGAGGTGGTCGGCTTTGCGGGCGAAAAACTCTATCTAATGCCCATCGGTGATGTGCGTGGTGTTGTTCCGAGTGCCAAGGTGATACCGACAGCCGATGTTTGCGAAGCGAAGGTGGGTGAGGGGTTGCTGGGGCGTGTTATCGACGGTGCCGGTACCCCACTTGATGGTAAGGGGCCGATCGACCACACCACTCATACCCCACTGACGGGAAAATCGATCAATCCACTCTCCAGACAACCGATTCACGAACCGCTCGATGTCGGTGTGCGTGCAATCAATTCAATGTTGACCGTTGGGCGGGGCCAGCGAATGGGGCTGTTTGCCGGCTCCGGTGTCGGTAAGAGTGTCTTGCTCGGCATGATGACTCGCTATACCAATGCCGATGTAATCGTCGTTGGATTGATCGGTGAGCGTGGCCGAGAGGTAAAGGAGTTTGTACAGAATATTCTCGGTGATGAGGGAATGGCGCGTTCAGTCGTCGTCGCCTCACCGGCCGATAACACCCCGCTGATGCGGCTACACGGTGCAATGTTGGCCACCAGCGTGGCTGAATATTTCCGTGATCAGGGCAAGCAGGTGTTGCTACTGATGGATTCACTGACCCGTTTTGCCCAGGCGCAGCGTGAGATCGCACTGGCGATTGGTGAACCACCGGCGACCAAGGGTTATCCACCCTCGGTCTTTGCCAAGCTGCCCCATCTGGTCGAGCGTGCCGGTAATGGTGAAGAGGGAGGAGGTTCGATCACCGCCTTCTATACGGTGCTGACCGAGGGCGATGATCATAACGATCCCATTGCCGATGCCGCGCGTGCCATTCTCGATGGTCATGTGGTGTTATCGCGTGCAATTGCTGAGACCGGTCACTATCCGGCGATCGATATCGAAGCGTCGATCAGCCGTGTAATGACTGAGATTATCGATCCAGAGCACCTTAATTCAGCGCGACGCTTCAAACAGATTCTCTCTACCTTCCGACAGAATCAGGACCTGATTAGTGTCGGCGCCTATCAGCGCGGTACAAATGAACAGATCGATCAGGCGATCGACTACAACCCGAGGCTACTGGCGTTCCTGCAACAAGATATCCGCCAGAGCCACCCGCTTCCTGAAAGTATTGAGGGGCTCAAATCACTCATGGCGCAATCGATGCAGGAGGTTAACGGCTAATGGTCCGCTCCAAACGCATGCGCCCAGTGGCTGATATTGCCGAAAATCGCGAACGCGAAGCGGCAAAACGGTTTGGTCAGAGCCAGAATGCGGTCAATGAGCAGAAACAAAGACTCGAAGAGCTGCTGCAGTATCGACTCGATTACCAGCAACAGTTTGATCAGCGTGCCGGTAGCGGTATGTCGGTTGCGATGATGCAGGATTTCAGGCGCTTTATTAATCAGCTAAACGATGCCATCAAGCATCAACAGCGTCAGATTGAGCAGTATCAGCGTAACTGTGATCTGAGTCGTTCGGAGTGGTTGTCCAAGCGCACTCACTCACAGGCGATCGACAAGGTAGTGGGGCGTTATCGGAAGCATGAACAGAGGCGGGAGAGTCAGCGAGAGCAGCATGAGAGCGATGAATTTGTTACGCAATCGTTCTCACGGCCAAAGGGTAAGGGGTAGTTCCCATTGCTGGCACGTAAATTGAATATATCCAAGAAAGATAAAACTCCAAGGTGACGACATGACACAGATGCAGACACTCCTATCATCCGATGTAGCCAAGGTGGCTGGTGGTTCAGCGCAACTGGGCGCTGGTGCCGAGGGTGGTAGTGCAGGCGCCGGTTTTGCAGCACTTCTAACCAATCAAATCGGTGAGGGAGTCACCGATCTAGAGGCGGTACTGACTATGGCGGAGGAGCTGCTGGTGGCCGAAGAGGTGACTCCGTTGGTGCTCCAGGAGGTAACGGCTTTGCCGCTTGAGGGGCAACCGCTGGATGAAGACGGCAATCCTTTGCCGCTCTTTCCGGCTATTGCGGCACTTGTTCCTTCCGTCGGTGAGGGTGAAGAGATTGTAATTGATGGTGAAAAGACGCTGCTTGATGCTGATGGGCGTGCAAACCGTGGTGATCGACTCAAAGGATTGTTGACAGAGCGTGCCGGAACGACACTTGTCAACGCTGATGCGGGTGCTGAATCTGGTAGCTCCGGCAAGGGTGAGAAGGAGGGTGCAGGCCCCATGCTCAAACTGGGTGAGCAGTTCATCAAACTCGATGACGGTGCACGACTCGATGAGCAGAGTTTCTCGCGTATGGTCCAGAGCATGACCGAGGCGGGTGCCAAGGGAGATGCTCTGAAGAGTGCCCATCTTGCTAAAGAGTCACTACAGACGCCCTTCAAAGGTGATATCGATGTCCCCTTTGGACGCAAGGGTTGGAGTGAGGGCGTTGGCGATAAGCTGACCTGGCTGGTCAATAACAAACAACAATCTGCTGAACTACGCCTCAATCCACCCCATCTCGGCACAATCGAGGTGAAGATCAATATGAATCAGGATCAGGCGAGCCTCTCCTTTGTGACTCAGCACGGTAATGTGAAAGAGGCGTTAGAGTCCGCACTACCACGTCTGAGAGAGATGTTTGAAGAGAATGGTGTGTCACTGGCCGATGTAGATGTCTCAGACCAGTCTGCTGCAGAACATGAAGAGGCCCTGGCCAGTGGTGAAGAGGGTGAGCATGATGATGCTCAGAATGCACAAGAGGATGGTGAGGCAGGGCTTGAGGGTGCCAATGGCAGCCAGACCGTTTCGATAGACGGAGTCGTCGACACCTATATCTAACTGCAGCCACTATTTAATTCCATACTAAAAACAACAAAAGGCCCGGGATATCGAGAGATATCCCGGGCCTTTTTGCCTATGCCAAATGGTGACAATTATTATTAAAGTTCGCCGAATTATTGCCGAAACTTGTGATAAGCGCACCTTGATGGTGCGTTTTACGAATGTAGAATATGCGTCCGAATTGCGCTATATCTGACACACAGTGTGTATGGTTTTTTTCGTAGAAACAGATAATAATATTATTCATAACTGATTGGAATTATTATGAAAATTAAGAATAAACTTACGCTTGGCGCCTCTCTTCTAGCACTGATTCCGGTGGTTGCGACCGCCCTAATCATTGAGACGATGGCGGTTAATACCGGGCGTGAAGCGTTGGAGCTCCAGGCCAGGAATCAACTGGTCTCGATCCGAGATATTAAAAAGACACAGATTGAGGACTATTTCGGCACCATTCGTAATCAGGTGGTGACCTTCTCCTCTAATCTTATGGTGGCTCATGCGATGGAGGAGTTTAAAGCGGCGTTCCACAGTTACGCCTCTGATGCGACCGATGCTGATAGTGAGCAGATGAAGCAGAAGCTCACTAACTACTACGGCAATGAGTTTGGAGCCGAGTATAAAAACCAGAATCCCGGTAGTTCGATCGATACTGGTGGTTTGATGAACCGGCTCGATGATGCAGGGCTCGCACTGCAATACCGTTACATTGCTGCCAACAGTCAGCCGTTAGGCAACAAAAATGGTTTGACCGATCCTCAGGACGGCACTCCTTATGGTGATGTGCACAAGCACTACCACGACACCTTTAATCAATATCTCGAGACCTTCGGTTATTACGATATCTTCCTGATCGATCCCGACACGGGACATGTGATCTACTCGGTATTCAAAGAGCTCGATTACGCTACATCTCTTAATGACGGTGCCTATGCCAATAGTGGATTGGCTGAGGCGTTCAAGGCGGCCAATCAGGGGAGTACGCCTGACCACGTTTCTCTAATCGATTTTTCCCCCTATACCCCTTCATACGAAGGCGCAGCCTCCTTTATCGCATCACCTATCTATCTCAAGGGTAAAAAGGTGGGCATCCTGGTGTTCCAGATGCCTGTCGATAACATCAACACGGTGATGACCAGCGGTGAAAAGTGGAGTGACATCGGGCTCGGTGCCTCGGGTGAGACCTACCTGGTGGGTGGTGACTACAAGATGCGCAGCATGAGCCGCTTTCTGATTGAGGATAAGAGCGGTTACCTGGATCTGCTCAAAGAGGTAGGTGTATCTCCAGGTCTGGTCGACACCATAGGCGCCAAGGGAACCAGTATCGGTCTGCAACCTATCGAGACCCAGGGTACGCGCGCCGCCATCGGTGGTGAACGTGGCTTTGCGATTTTCGATGACTATAGAAATGTGGCTGTGTTATCGGCCTATACACCTCTCGATATTCCTGGCCTGAGGTGGGCGATCATGAGTGAGATCGATGAGGCGGAGGCGTTTGCATCGGTCGATGAGATGGAGTCGACCATTATCTCGACTGTGATCCTGGTGACGCTGGTCGTTGTCGCTCTGGCGCTGGCAGTTGGTTATATGTTCGCCAATGCGATTACTCGTCCGATTCTCAAATTGAGCGGTACCATCGAAAAGATTGAGCGTGAGTCTGATCTGAGTCAGCGTGTCGATATTAACTCTAAGGATGAGTTGGGTCTGACGGCGGATGCGTTCAATAAGATGGTGAGCAAGTTCCAACACATTATTGAATCGGTGAATGGTTCCACCACTCAGCTCGCCTCGGCTGCTGAGGAGATGAATGCCGTTACCGAAGAGACCGAAACGGCGATTCGCCAGCAGCTCTCCGAGACCGAGCAGGTGGCCACAGCAATGAATGAGATGACCGCTACCGTTCAGGAGGTGGCACGCAATGCGACTTCGGCAGCGAGTTCTACTCAGGCGGCCAATGCTGAGTCGAGCAACGGACGTGCCGTTGTTACCGCCACGATGGATGCGATCGACTCACTGGCAGGTGAGGTAGAGAAGGCGGCCAACGTGATTCACAAGCTGGAGTCTGAGACCGAATCTATCGGTACCGTTCTGGATGTCATCAAGGGTATTGCGGAACAGACCAACCTGCTAGCACTGAACGCAGCCATTGAGGCTGCACGTGCGGGTGAGCAGGGTAGGGGGTTCGCGGTAGTTGCCGATGAGGTGCGAACGCTGGCCCAGCGAACTCAGGAGTCGACCCGTGAGATTGAAGATATGATCGAACGTCTGCAGTCAGGCGCGGGTGATGCGGTAGCTGTGATGGACGAGAGTCGCTCACAGGCAGAGTCGAGTGTGCAGACCGCTGCCAAGGCGGGCGAGTCACTACAGACCATTACTGCTGCTGTCGCTGAGGTGGCCGATATGAATACTCAGATCGCCAGTGCTGCTGAGGAGCAGAGTGCAGTTGCCGAGGAGATCAACAGAAATGTAGTCAATATCAATGAGGTGGCGGAGGCGACTGCCGCCGGGGCTCAGCAGACGGCATCTGCCAGCGGTGAGTTGGCAAGATTGGCTTCCAACCTGCAGAGCCTGGTAGCGCAATTCAAAGTCTGATTCTCAAGTCGTTTCTGCATAGTTTAAAAAAGGGTGCCTCTGGCACCCTTTTTTGTCTGTCGCTACCGCAGGATAGAGTCGAAATATTGACGCTTTACCCGCTTCTTATATCTGTGTTTATATCCCCCATATGATAGACTTTGTAACGCATTGATTAACAGTTGGTTATCACTGTGTTCAAAGTTGGCTTAACTCTTGCATTTAGTGTGAATAATGCAAATAACAACTTGATAATGAGGGCCGCAGCATGGCTGAAGAAGAAGATCTCGATCTCGATGTAGAGAGCACGGAGAAAAAGAGTTCAGGAATGAACATGAAGATGATGATCATCATCATGGCGGTCTTCCTGGTCGTTGTTATCGGTGTCGCGGTGGGGGCGGTGATGTTCCTCTCCGGAGGTGACAGTGGTGAAACACCTACTGAGATGACAGAAGGGGGGGCTGTTGAGCCCGATGCGCTACCTGAGGAGGCGGAGGTGATGCCCACGGGTGATGCCGTCTATGTGGCAATCGATCCGCCTTTCGTTGTCAACTTCGAAGACCAGACTCTGGTTCGCTATCTGCAGATCGGTGTCACTCTATTAACCAAGGATCCGGAGGGTGAGACCAAGATCAGAACCCATATGCCGATGCTCAAGAGTCGCATGCTACTGATGTACAGCGCCAAGACCTACGAAGATGTGCGTACGTTAGAGGGTAAGCAGAATCTTCAGTCTGAATCGCTGAAGATTGCCCAGGAAGTACTGAAACAGCAGACCGGTGGTTCGGTCGTTGAGTCGGTACTCTTCACCAGCTTTGTAATGCAGTAATCGACTATGGCCGGCGATCTTCTATCTCAAGACGAAATCGATGCCCTACTAGGGGGGATCGGTGGCGGTGATATTGAGACCGAAGCTGAGGAGGAGTTAGAAGAGGGCGCGACTAGGCCCTACGATTTCACCAGCCAGGATCGGATCGTGCGCGGGCGTATGCCCACGTTGGAGATGATCAACGAACGTTTTGCACGTCTGTTCCGAATCAGTCTCTTTAACCTGTTACGTCGTACCGCTGAAATCTCAGTCGGTGGTGTACAGATGCTCAAATTCAGCGAGTACGTCCACTCGCTGTTCGTCCCTACCAGTCTCAATCTGGTCAAGATGCAGCCGCTGCGCGGCACGGCGCTGTTTGTCGTCGATCCCAAGTTGGTCTTTATCATCGTCGATAATTTTTTTGGTGGTGATGGTCGCTACCATGCGCGTATCGAGGGTCGGGAATTCACCCCAACCGAGCTGCGTGTGGTGCAGATGATCCTGCAGCAGGCTTTTAAAGATCTGGCAGAGGGTTGGGCGCCAGTGCTGGATGTCAGCTTCGAATATATCAACTCAGAGGTGAATCCCCAGTTTGCCAATATCGTCAGCCCGACCGAAGTTGTCGTGGTCAACACCTTCCACGTCGAGCTGGATGGAGGTGGTGGTGATCTGCATGTGACCATGCCCTACTCAATGCTCGAACCGATGCGTGAGATTCTCGATGCCGGTCTGCAGAGTGATACCAGTGACACCGATGAGCGTTGGCTGATCGCGCTGCGAGAGGAGATGAAGCTGGCTGAGGTCGATGTCAGTGCCACTCTCACCGAGGTCGATCTGTCGCTGAAGGAAGTGATGAATTTTAAAGAGGGTGATGTGATTCCGATTGAGATGCCGGAAGTTATTAACATTAAGGCGGAAGAGGTTCCCGTTTTTAAGGGACATCTTGGTGAGAGTCAGGGCAATCTTGCTATTCAGGTAACAGAGCCGATCAGACGTGGATTGTCGGTTGCACAGGAGCTTCCTACGAAGCAGGAAATAATTAAGGGCGTGAAGTGATGAATGACGAGACTGAAGTGAGTGATGATGAGCTCGCGGCCCAATGGGCAGCTGCATTGGATGAGGGCGAAGAGGGCGCTGCTGAACCAGAACCGCAGGTAGAGCGTGCTGAATTCGATAACCTTAAACCGGCGGGCGGTGGTCTGGGTTCCGAGGATGAGAACCTTGAGGTCATCCTCGATATTCCCGTCACCATTGCGATGGAGATTGGTCGAACCAAGATTCCAATTCGCAATCTGCTACAGCTCAACCAGGGCTCGGTGGTGGAGCTTGATCGACTCGCAGGAGAACCGATGGATGTTCTGGTTAACGGCACCTTGATCGCTCATGGCGAAGTGGTGGTGGTCAACGAGAAGTTCGGTATCCGTCTTACCGATGTGATTAGCCCTGCAGAGCGCGTGAAGAAACTGAAATGATTCTGATTGATGCAGTACGAGGTCTACTTCATCGCATTGTAAGCGTGCCTCTGCTGCTGTTATTTGCCGCACCCCTCTATGCGTCTGAAGCACCCGTTGTATCTAAACCTGTCACTGAAACCGCCCGCACTACCTTAAATAACGATCCGGTCGCAGCCGGTAATCTGCTGCAGATGACCGTCGCACTAATGTTTGTCCTGGCCATGATCGTAGCCGCAGCCTGGATGATGCGACGTTTTGGCGGTTGGCACGCCTCACATGATGGCTCAATGCGAGTGGTTGGCGGCCTCTCGGTTGGTAATCGTGAACGGGTGGTGCTGATCGAAGTGGGAGAAGAGCAGCTCTTGCTTGGGGTAGCGCCGGGACGGGTTGAGATGCTGCACCGACTTGAAAAACCGATCGCTGCCAAAGAACGAGTTTCTGAAAACAGCTTCGCAGAGAAGTTGGGCGCGGCACTGCAGCAGGTGAAAAAGAGATGAAGCGCATCCTTCAATTAATCGCATTAATGAGCCTGTTTACCCCGTTGGCCGCTTTCGCAGAGAGTGGCTTTACTGCATTGACGGTCACCCCAACAGAGGGCGGTGGTCAGACCTACAGTGTGACTATTCAAGTGCTGGCGCTGATGACCGCGCTCACCTTCCTGCCCGCCGCACTGATGATGATGACCTCTTTTACACGCATCATTATTGTTCTGGCGATCCTGCGCCAGGCGCTCGGTACGATGAATACTCCCTCTAATCAGATTTTAATTGGTCTGACGCTCTTTTTGACCGTCTTCATTATGTGGCCGGTCTTTGAGCGTATTCACGACGAGGCACTACAGCCCTATCTGCAGGAGCAGATCACCCTGGAGCAGGGGGTGGAGAAGGCGAGCATTCCGTTGCGTGAATTTATGCTGCGCCAGACCCGCGAAGACGATATCGCACTCTTTACCCGCATCTCAGGCCGAGGTGATATTGAGACTCCGGAGGATGTGCCATTTTCGATTCTGGTTCCCTCATTTGTCACCAGTGAGCTTAAGACGGCTTTCCAGATAGGCTTTTTAATCTTTCTGCCGTTTCTGATTATTGACCTGGTGGTAGCGAGTGTCTTGATGTCGATGGGTATGATGATGCTCTCGCCAATGATCATCTCGATGCCGTTTAAGATCATGCTGTTTGTTCTGATTGATGGTTGGTCACTGATCACCGGTACGCTCGCTTCGAGTTTCTATGTGTAGCCTGGCACTGGAGAGTTGACGCAATGACACCCGATATCGTCGTCAATATTATTCAGGAGACATTGATTGTCACCGCACTGCTGGCTGCACCGCTGTTACTCTCTGCGCTCGCAATCGGTCTGCTGGTCAGTGTTTTTCAGGCTGCAACCTCGATTCAGGAGATGACGCTCAGCTTTATCCCAAAGCTGATTATTCTGGCGCTCGCCTTGATGATGGCCGGACCGTGGATGCTGAGGACCATCATGGGTTTTGCCACGGGTCTGATTCAACGCATCCCCGAGCTGATCGGTTAAGGCCATGAATCTGACCACGGCAGAGATCGGCGGATATATCGGCACCTTTATGTGGCCCTTCGTGCGTATCGGCGCCATGTTCACCATTGCTCCGATTTTCGGCTCGCAGATGTTACCGATGCGAGTCAAGCTACTAATCGCAGTAACGGTTACCCTGGTCCTCATTCCGGTGATCCCTGCGGTACCCAATCTCGATCCGCTCAGTCCGCAGGGGATCTTTACCCTGATGCAGCAGTTTCTGATCGGATTTTCGATGGGATTTGTGCTCCAGTTGGTAATGGGTGCCATCACCATGGGTGGTCACAGCGTCGCCATGGGAATGGGTCTCGGTTTTGCCTCGATGGTCGATCCGCAAAACGGTGTTCAGGTACCGGTACTCAGCCAGTATTTCCTGATTCTGACCACACTGTTATTCCTCTCCCTCAATGGTCACCTGATCATGATCGACGTGCTAGCGCAAAGCTTCCATATACTGCCGGTCGGTACTAGCGGACTACTCGCCGAAGGGGTGTGGGGTCTGGTGCAGTGGGGTGGTCAGATGTTTGCCGGTGCGGTGTTGATCGCAATGCCGGTGATGATCTCACTGATGGTGGTTAATATCGGTTTTGGTGTGATGATGCGCGCCGCACCACAGCTAAATATCTTCGCAGTCGGTTTCCCGATCACCATGCTGATCGGTTTTGTACTGATCATGGTGACCCTACCCACGGTTGCTGATCTTATCCAACGGCTCTTCGATGAGGCATTTAACTTTTTGCGGTTAATGCTGCAGGGAGGTACCTGACATGGCTCAGGATGAAGGTCAGGAACGCACTGAAGAGGCGACGCCCAAACGCCAACGCGAAGCGCGTGAAAAGGGCCAGATTCCTCGCTCCAGAGAGCTTGGTTCGATGACAATGCTGATGGTGGCGGCGACCGGGCTGCTGGTGATGGGCGAGGGGATGCTGAAAGAGCTGGTGGTGATCCTGCAGCAGGGATTTAGCATTGATCGCTCACTCGCCTTTGATAAGGTGGCAGCGGTCCAGTTCATGATCCGTCTGTTCTCAGAAGCGCTCTTTATGATGGCGCCATTCCTGTTACTGCTGACAGTAGCGGCGTTCCTGCCTCCGGTTGTAATGGGAGGCTGGTCGTTTAGCTGGAAGGCGGTGGCACCGAAGTGGAATAAGCTCGACCCAATCAAGGGACTCAAGCGTGTCTTTGGTCCTCGCGGTCTGATGGAGCTGATCAAGGCGGTGGCGAAATTCTCGGTGGTGGCGATGATCTCCGCCACTATCTTGTGGCAGTGGTCGGAGGAGTTCTTTGGACTCGCGGCAGAACCCCTGCAGCAGGGGTTGGCACATTCGGCCGAACTGGTGACCTGGTCATTTCTGGCGATGAGTGCGGCGCTAATACTCATCGCGCTGGTCGATGTTCCGTTCCAGCTCTGGGATCACTCCAAGCAGTTGAAGATGACCCGTCAGGAAGTTAAGGACGAGTATAAAGATACCGAAGGTAAGCCTGAGGTTAAGGCACGCGTACGCCAGATGCAGTATGAGATGTCACAGCGTCGCATGATGGATGAGGTGCCACAGGCGGATGTGGTTGTGACCAACCCGACCCACTTCGCCGTAGCACTTAAGTACGAACAGGATAAGGGTGGGGCCCCGAAGGTGGTGGCCAAGGGCGCCGACCTGATCGCAGCACAGATTAGAAATATTGCCACTGAGCACGATGTGCCAATCTTTGCTGCACCTCCATTGGCACGAGCGATCTTCTACAACACAGAGCTTGATCAGGAGATCCCGGCGGGGCTCTATGTCGCGGTGGCACAGGTACTTGCCTACGTCTATCAGGTGCGCATCATTCTTCGAGAGGGCGGTGTAAAACCTCCACCACCTGATGATCTGCCGGTACCCGATGAGTTTTTAAAGAGAGATCAAGAACAGGCCAATGGGCCTGAGCAGGGGAGAGAGTAGCAGTGGAAGCGAACCGTTCAATCGGTGCCACAATAGGTGAGATGATGCGTAACGGCATGGGTGCGCCGATCCTGCTCGTTATGCTGTTGGCGATGGTGGTTATTCCGCTGCCAACGATTCTGCTCGATATTTTCTTCACCTTTAATATTGCACTCTCCCTGATCGTGATGATGGTGGTGGTCTACGTTGCACGACCACTCGATTTCAGCCTTTTTCCTACGGTGCTATTGATCGCAACCCTGCTGCGTCTGGCTCTGAACGTCGCCTCAACGCGAATCATCCTGCTCGAGGGGCACAACGGTGGCGCTGCCGCGGGTAAGGTCATCGAATCGTTTGGTTCGTTTGTTATCGGTGGTAACTACGCTGTCGGCCTGGTGGTGTTCCTGATCCTGGTTGTTATCAACTTTGTGGTGGTCACCAAGGGTGCGGGACGTGTCTCTGAGGTAAGCGCTCGCTTCACCCTCGATGCGATGCCGGGTAAACAGATGGCGATTGACGCCGATCTCAATGCCGGAATTATTACCCAGGAGGAGGCGCGTGAACGTCGTGAAGATGTCTCCAACGAGGCAGACTTCTACGGCTCGATGGATGGTGCCAGTAAGTTCGTACGCGGTGATGCCATCGCTGGCATTCTGATTCTGGTAATCAACGTTATCGGTGGTCTTGGCATCGGTATCGTGCAGCACGATCTCGCCTTCGGTGTGGCAATGAACTACTACACTTTGCTGACCATCGGTGACGGACTGGTTGCGCAGATCCCCTCTCTGATGCTCTCAACCGCCACCGCTATCATTATCACCCGTGTTACTGCACGTCAGGATATGGGCGAGCAGGTGTTAGCGCAGCTGATGACACCCAAGGCACTGGGTGTCTCAGCCGGAGTAATGGGTGGCATTGGAATTGTGCCAGGTATGCCCAATTTCGCCTTCCTGACACTGGCTGCAGCGCTGGGTGGCGCCGCCTATTATATGTGGCAGCGTGATCAGGAGAAGCCGGCGACCGAGAGTGCTGAAGGCGGAGCGCCGGGTGCACCCGGCGTTCCGGTTCCTCCAGGAGGTGCTGCGCCGGCTGGTGGTGCGGCACCGGCAGAGGAGCAGGCCCCCAGCGAGCTGAGCTGGGATGACGTAGGTCCGGTCGACATGATCGGACTCGAGGTCGGCTATCGATTGATCCCGCTGGTCGATACCAATCAGGGTGGCCAGCTGATGCCACGTATCAAGGGTGTGCGTAAGAAGGTCTCGCAGGATCTCGGCTTTCTGGTCCACTCGGTCCATATCCGCGACAACCTCGATCTTGCCCCTAACTACTATCGCATCAGTCTGATGGGGGTGCCGGTGGGTGAGGCGGAGATCCATCCCGATCGAGAGATGGCAATCAACCCAGGACAGGTATTTGGATCGATTGAAGGGCTGCCGGGCAGAGACCCTGCCTTTGGTCTTGAAGCGGTCTGGGTTGAGCCGGGACTTCGCGATCAGGCGCAGACGATGGGTTACACGGTAGTCGATCCGAGTACCGTTATCGCCACCCACCTGAGTCAGATTTTGCAGGATCATGGGCATGAGCTACTCGGCCATGAAGAGGTACAGCAGCTACTCAATGGCCTCTCTAAAAATGCACCCAAGCTGGTTGAAGACCTCGTGCCCAGATTGTTGCAACTCGGCACTGTGCTGAAGGTTTTACAGAACCTGCTACGAGAGAAGGTGCCGATTCGTGATATCCGCACGATTGCCGAAACTCTGGCGCAATACGCTCCTACTTCGCAGGATGCCGATTTTCTGACGGGTATGGTTCGTGCTTCACTTGGTCGTTTAATTGTCCAACAAATCAATGGGATGGAGGCGGAGTTGCCAGTGATTACTCTGGATCCTGGTTTGGAACAGTTATTGCTACAGAGTCTACAAGCCGGGCCAGAAGGTGCCGGAATCGAACCGGGACTCGCCGAGCGGTTGCATCAATCGCTGATCGACGCAGTCCAGCGCCAGGAGATGGCAGGGCAGCCATCCATCATGCTGGTGGCCGGTACGGTCAGGGGGTGGTTATCACGCTTCCTGAGACCCTCGATTCCGAGTCTGCATGTATTGGCCTACAACGAAGTACCGGAAAATAAACAGATAAAAGTAGTAGCGACGGTTGGACAGGCACTCGAGGGTGGTGCCGGTTAGACCGGCACAACTCATAAGGGTGAGATGAGATGAAAATTAAACGTTTCTTTGCAGCAGACATGAAACAGGCGATTCGCATGGTGCGAGAGGATATCGGTCCCGATGCCGTGATTCTCTCCAATAAGAAGGTCCGTGGCGGAATCGAGATCATCGCATCGCTCGAGTATGAAGAGGTACTGGAGCAGAAAGAAGAGGCCTTTGTAGAGCGTGAAGCGACCATGGCCGCAAGCTCTAAACATGATATCGATGATTCAACCGCACTGGCGATGACCATCGAAGAGCGTGCTGCGATGTATGCAGCTCGGGAGGAGGCGGCTGTCGTTCCAACTGCAGCAGTTGAACCGAAATTGGAAGTCGAAGTGCCGGTGCTTCAGGCAAGAACAGAACGTAAGAGCGCACCGGTTGAGATCGAGTGGTCTCCCGATCCAGCGCTCTCAGGAATGCAGGAGGAGATCCAACGCCTGCGTGGCATGGTTGAGAATCAACTGACCGGGCTCGCATGGGGTGAGATGGGACGCAGCCAGCCGCAGCGTACCGAACTGATTCGTCGTCTCACAGGTATGGGGCTGCAGATCGATCTGGTCAGAGAGCTGGTTGATCATGTTGCCTCGATTTCTGACGTGGATCAGGCGTGGCGTCAACTGCTTCTACTGCTTGCAAAGACGCTACCTGTCTCCAGTGATGACGATTTTCTCGATCATGGTGGTGTGGTGGCGTTGGTCGGTTCGACCGGTGTTGGAAAGACCACCACCATTGCCAAACTGGCTGCACGTTATGCACTGCGACACGGCAGCAAAAACGTGGCGATGGTGACAACTGATAGTTATCGAATCGGTGCCCATGAGCAGCTACGTACCTATGGACAGATTTTGAGTGTACCGGTACATGTGGCCTCCGATGCCGATTCACTGAAAAAGGTATTGAAATCGCTCTCGAGCAAGAAGCTGGTGTTGATCGATACGGCCGGTATGAGTCAGCGTGACATCAGACTCTCCGAGCAGTTTGCCACTCTGCAGGGTGGTTCAGCACTGGTGCAGATCTATCTGGTGCTCTCAGCCACGGCACAGAAGGCGGTGGTACGAGAGACGGTTAAGGCGTATCAAGGGGTCGATCTGGATGGCTGTATCGTGACTAAAATTGATGAATCGGCCTCGCTCGGTGGTGTGATGTCTGCAGCCATTCAAAGCAATATGCCGTTGGCCTATGTCACTGATGGGCAACGTGTTCCAGAAGATATACACCCAGCGCGTGCACACACGTTGGTGAAGCGTGCGGTTGAATTCCAACGCGCACACGACGATATGATTGATGATGAAGAGTTGGCATTGGCATACGGTGGAAAATTGGTTCATGCTCATGCCAGATAGGGGGAGAGATCAAGCAGATGGACTACGTAAAATGAGTAGACCACGTCCAGTAAAGGTAATTGCAGTCACCGGAGGTAAGGGTGGTGTCGGTAAGACCAGTCTATCGGTCAATCTCGGCATCTCACTGGCCGAGAGTGGTCGTGAGGTCCTGCTGCTCGATGCCGACCTCGGTCTGGCCAATGTCGATGTACTGCTTGGGGTGCATGCACCCTATAACCTCTCTCATGTGATTAGTGGTGAGCGTACCCTTGAAGAGGTGATCGTTGAGGGGCCAGGTGGGATGAAAATTATCCCCGCCTCCTCGGGCACACAGAAGATGGCGGAACTGACCCCAGCGGAACATGCCGGTCTGATTCGTGCCTTCAGTGAGTTGAGCTTCAGTCCCGATGTCCTGTTGATCGACACAGCTGCCGGTATTTCGGATAACGTGATTAGCTTTACCCGTGCGGCACAGGAGGTGATGGTGGTGGTTTGTGATGAGCCCGCCTCTATAACTGATGCCTACGCGATCATGAAGGTGTTAAATCGTGACTACGATGTGTCACGCTTCCATGTGATGGCAAACATGACCCACTCGAGTCAGGAGGGGCGTGAGCTATTCGCCAAGATGACCATGGTGGCCGATCGCTTCCTTGATGTAACACTGAATTTTATCGGTGCAGTGCCCTACGATGATCACATTCGTAAAGCGGTGCGCTCTCAACGGCCAGTTGTATTGGCCTACCCTCGCAGCCGAGCTGCTCAGGCATTCAGGACGATAGCCCAAAAGGTGGATGGATGGCCGTCGGCCTCTGGGGCGAGCGGGCATCTGGAGTTTTTCTTCGAGCGTCTGATCCATTCAGGCCCGAGTGATGCGGAGTTGATGCCATGAATGCCCTGGCCTCTTACACAGAGACCCAGAAAGTGGGTCAAGACGATCTGGTGCTGCAACACGCATCACTGGTTAAAAGACTTGCCTATCATATGGCCGGTCGTATGCCGCCCAGTGTTCAGGTCGAGGATTTGATGCAGGCCGGAATGATTGGGCTGTTAGAGGCATCACGAAATTACGACCCGACCCAGGGTGCCAGTTTTGAGACCTACGCCAGTATTCGTGTACGTGGTTCGATGCTCGATGAGATTCGTAAATCGGACTGGACGCCACGTTCAGTTCACCGCAAGGCGCGGATGGTTGCTGATGCAGTGCATGAGGTTGAGAACCGCGAAGGGCGCGATGCCAAGGACTCCGAGGTTGCCGAGTTATTGGAGATCTCACTCGATGACTACTATCAGATCCTTAAAGACTCTAGCAGCGCTCGCATCTTCAGTGTCGAGGATGTACTAGAGACCGCAGAAGAGCAGCAGGGTAAGGGGAATCTGACCACGCCGGCCGGACCGCTCGAAGGTCTTGAGCGAGAGGGTTTCAAGCGTGCCTTGGCCGATACTATTTCAGGTCTGTCCGAACGCGAACGACTGGTTCTGGCACTCTATTACGATGAAGAGCTTAATCTTCGTGAGATCGGTGAGGTGCTGGGTGTTAGCGAGTCACGCGTGTGTCAAATACACAGTCAGGCGATGGCAAGATTGCGCGCCAGAATGACGGACTGGACTGCAGATAGAGATTAACGATTACGACTCCAGTGCATTATACTGCGTGGGAATCTATAGCTTTGAAAATGCTTATAAAAAGAGCAGGAGGTTGTTTTGGATAAGAACATGAAGATCCTGGTTGTGGATGATTTCTCCACAATGCGGCGCATCATTAAGAATCTGCTGCGTGAGCTGGGCTTCGAAAATGTGTCGGAAGCAGACGATGGCGCTACAGGCCTACCCATGCTGCAGTCTGGTGATTTCGACTTTCTGGTTACCGATTGGAATATGCCTGGGATGACAGGTATTGATCTGCTCAGGGCGGTGCGAGCCGATCCGAACCTCTCTTCTATGCCGGTATTGCTGGTAACGGCGGAGTCGAAGAAAGAGCAGATCATTGAGGCTGCGCAGGCTGGTGTAAATGGCTACATCGTTAAGCCGTTTACTGCCGGAACCCTCAAGGAGAAGATCGACAAGATCTTTGAACGCATTGATGCGGGCAGCTAGGGGGTCAAAACATGGAACTGACAGAAAGCGAAAAACAGCTGCGACTGGAAAATGCGCGCGCACTGCTCAAATCTCTTGAAGAGGATAACGAGCCCGAAGCAAATCGTCTGCTCGATGAAATGGTACAGATCCGAGATGTTGGACTCTTCCAGGAGATCGGAAAACTGACACGTGATCTGCACGACTCTCTCAATAGCTTTGGTTCCGATTCACGTATTCCTGAGCTAACCGAAAAAGATATCCCCGATGCCAAAGAGCGTCTCAACTACGTTATTACCAAGACTGAAGAGTCAGCTCACCGCACGCTTGATATGGTTGAGCAGGTGCTGCCTATGTGTGAGAGCCTCAGTAAACAGGCTTCAGACCTAGGTGGTCAGTGGCAGAAATTCCGTGCCAGAGAGATGGAGGCGCAGGAGTTTCGTGACCTCAGTGGTGAGATTGATACCTTTTTTACTCAAGTCCAGCAGAGTACAGCCGACATTCAGAGTAAGTTGACAGAAGTTCTGATGGCACAGGATTTCCAGGATATTACCGGTCAGATCATTCGCCGCGTAATAAGTCTTGTCCAGGAAGTAGAAGAGAATCTGGTTGAGATGGTTCGAATCTCTGGTAAGAAGATGGTGCCAGGCAGTACCTCAAGCGAAAAAACAACAAGTGAGTCTGGAAAGTTGGAAGGGCCTCAAGTACCTGGTCTGGAAACCGCCGATGTGGTGAGTGGCCAGGATGATGTGGATGACCTTCTCTCTAGCCTCGGATTCTGAGGACGTAAAAAAATGGCAATCGATGTTGATGACGATATTCTCCAGGACTTTCTGATCGAGGCGGGTGAAATCCTCGAACAGCTGGGTGAACAGCTCGTAGAGCTGGAGCAGCGTCCAAAAGATAACGATCTTCTCAATGCAGTATTTCGTGGCTTCCATACCGTAAAGGGTGGTGCCAGCTTCTTGAGCCTGGATGCTCTGGTCAATATTTGTCATCGCGCCGAAGATGTCTTCAACCAGCTCCGCAATGGTGAGCGCGATGTAGATGCCACCTTGATGGATATCTTCCTCACGGTTCTAGACAGACTCAATAGTATGTTTGATGAGGTTCGCTCCGGACAGGATCCAACGCCTGCCGAAGATGAGCTGATGGCCTCACTGGAAGCGTATCTGAACGGTACCGTAGATGCTGCCTCCGCTGCTGAGCCACCTGCAGCAGAACCTGAGCCCGAACCGGTTGCAGTTGCAGAAAGCGGTGCGGCGGATGATGGTGATATCACCGATGAAGAGTTTGAGGCACTGCTGGATACGCTACACGATGGTGCGGCACCGGGTGCTCCGGCAGCTTCTGAGGCTGCCCAAACAAGTGCGAGTGGCGGTTCGGAAGATATCAGTGAAGATGATTTTGAGGCGCTGCTTGATGAGTTACACGGTGGTAAGGCACCGGGTGCATCGGGTGCGGTAGAAGCCGAAAAACCGGCTGAACCGACGGCGGCTTCAGGTTCAGACGATATCAGTGAAGATGAGTTTGAGGCACTGCTCGATGAGCTTCACGGCGGCAAGGCCCCGGGCTCTTCGGGTGCTACTGAGCCTGCTAAAGCAGAGAAAAAAGAGACCCTCCCCCCCCAACCTCCCGCCAAGGCAGCGCAGCCAGCAGCACAGGATAAACCTGTACCTGCCGCCAAGGCACCAGCGAAGGCCGCTGCAGGCGGTGGACAACCAACCCAGGAAGCAACGGTTCGTGTCGATACCAAGCGTCTCGATGACATTATGAATCTGGTTGGCGAGCTGGTACTGGTACGTAATCGGCTCTCGACCCTCAAGGCCGCGATGGCCGATGAGGAGGCGAGCAAGGCCGTTGCTAACCTCGACCTGGTTACCGCAGACCTTCAGACAGCGGTGATGAAAACCCGCATGCAACCGATCAAGAAGGTCTTTGGTCGCTTCCCACGTGTTGTACGTGACCTTGCGCGTAGTCTTAAGAAAGAGGTCTCTCTAGAGCTGCGCGGTGAGGAGACCGACCTTGATAAGAATTTAGTTGAGGCGCTGGCCGATCCACTCGTGCATCTGGTGCGTAATGCGGTTGACCACGGTATTGAGGGGCCCGATGTTCGTGAATCAGCGGGTAAACCTCGTGGTGGTACCGTTATTCTCGCGGCAGACCAGGAGGGTGATCATATTCTGATCACTATCACCGATGATGGTGCTGGTATGGATGCCGACCTTCTGCGTCGCAAGGCGGTTGAGAAGGGGATGATGGATGAGGATAGTGCGAATCGTCTGAGTGACAACGAGGCTTATAACCTGATTTTTGCGGCGGGTTTCTCAACCAAGACCGAGATATCCGATGTCTCAGGTCGTGGTGTTGGCATGGATGTGGTCAAGACCCAGATTACCCAGCTCAATGGTAGTGCTGAGATCGATTCGACTCTCGGTAAAGGTTCCAAGATCAGCATCAAGGTACCGCTGACGCTCGCTATTATGCCGACCCTGATGGTCGTTCTGGGTAAACAGCCGTTTAGTCTGCCACTGGCCAGTGTTAACGAGATCTTCAATCTCGATCTTTCCAAGACCAATGTGGTTGATGGTCAACGAGTGGTGATGGTGCGCAATCAGGCACTGCCGCTTTACTACTTACGTGAATGGCTGGTACAGGACGGTTACGTTGATCAGGCACCAGACAATGCACATGTCGTTGTCGTCAATGTGGGTAGTCAGCGTGTCGGTTTCGTGGTGGATCAGCTGATTGGTCAAGAAGAGGTGGTTATCAAGCCACTCGGTCAGACACTGCATGGTGTGGCTGGCATGTCAGGTGCAACCATCACCGGTGATGGGCGTATTGCTCTGATTCTCGATGTACCCAGCTTGATGAAGGCCTACGGCGGAAAATATTGAACCCTGCGCCGTTCGGGGTGACAATCAAACCCCTTATTACGGTTTTAAGGTAGAGAGATAGATGGCAGTACGCGTACTGGTTGTGGACGACTCCGGTTTTTTCCGGCGCCGTGTCACAGAGATTCTCGATTCAGATCCCCAGATTGAGGTGGTCGGTGCTGCTGTGGATGGTAAAGATGCCATCGATAAGACGATGCAGCTCAAGCCCGATGTGATCACCATGGATATCGAGATGCCGGTCATGGATGGCATCACAGCAGTACGGCGTATTATGACAATGCGCCCAACTCCCGTGTTGATGTTCTCTTCACTCACCTACGATGGTGCCAAGGCGACACTCGATGCACTCGATGCCGGTGCGGTCGATTTTTTACCAAAACGCTTCGATGACATTTCTAAAGATCGCGAAGAGGCAAAGCGTAAACTTTGCGCACAGGTTCGCAGTGTCGCCAAGGGAAGTCGCCCAGCACCAACACCACCGCCTGTAAGCAGACCAACGGCAGCCGCGCGTACACCCATTTCAAGACCAGCGTCTGCGCCGCCACCCGCTGCCCCTTCAGCGCCTGTTAGGCGTGGCAGTTTCAAACTACTTGCTATCGGTACCTCCACGGGTGGACCGGTCGCGTTACAGAAGGTACTGACCGCACTGCCGGCTAACTACCCGATGCCGATTTTGCTGGTACAGCACATGCCTGGCACCTTTACTCCGGCTTTCGCGGCGCGTCTTGACCAGCTCTGCAACATCAAGGTGAAAGAGGCCGCAGATGGCGACATGCTGCAGCCTGGTGTCGCTTTATTGGCACCCGGTGGTAAACAGATGGTTATTGAGGGGCGAAGTGGTGCGGCGCGGGTGAAGATCACAGAGAGTGATGCTGGCCAGTTCTACAAACCCTGTGTCGATATCACCTTCAATTCTGTTGCCAAAATCTATCCAAATACGACCCTGGCGGTGATTCTGACCGGGATGGGTGCAGATGGTAGAGAGGGGTGTCGCACCCTTAAACAGGGCGGTTCCACGGTCTGGAGCCAGGATGAGGCGAGCTGCGTTGTCTACGGTATGCCGATGGCAGTAGCAGAGGCTCGCATCACAGATCGTGTCGTAACACTCGATCAGTTTGGCAGTGAACTTGCAGGTGTTGTTTAAGGATTTGATGCGAGTGACAGGTAATGAATGGTCTCAGCACCCAAAATGGGGTATCTATACTCAGTAGAGGCCGTTATTGCATAATTTTCAGGGTCGGTGCGCTTGACTCACTACGTGAGCGCATTCGACAGTGTTGAGGAGGGTAGCTATGAAGGTTTGGGCTATTGCTAACCAGAAGGGCGGTGTTGGCAAGACGACCACCACAGTCTCATTGGCTGGGCACCTCGCTGCGCGTGGTCACGAAACGCTGTTAATCGACCTCGATCCCCACGGTTCTCTGACCAGCTATTTTGGTTTCGATCCCGATAGTGTTGAGAATGGCGCCTATACCCTCTATCAGCGTCACGCTAGTCGTGTTCCTGCTGATCCGACCTCTTTGATCCATCCGACCCGTTTTCCTAAGCTGCAGATAATGCCGGCCAATATGGCGTTGGCAACACTTGATCGTCAATCGGGCAAACTGGGAGGTATGGGCCTGGTCGTGGCCGAGGCCGTGAAGAGTCTTGAAGGGCGCTTTGATTACGTGCTGCTCGACTGCCCGCCGATGTTAGGTGTGCTGATGGTCAACGCACTGGCGGCATGTGAGCGATTGATTATCCCAGTGCAGACAGAGTTCCTGGCGATCAAGGGACTTGAGCGCATGCTCAGTACCCTAAATATGATCAACAACAGCCGTCCACTACCGCTCGATTATACGATTGTTCCGACTCTGTTTGACCGACGTACGCGTGCCTCGATCGAAACCGTACGCCATCTGCAGGAACGCTTTGCCAGTCACCTATGGGATGAGGTGATCCCGGTTGATACCCGTTTCCGTGAGGCGAGCAGAGCGGGTGCTCCGCTGCCTATCATGCAGCCAAACGCGAGAGGCTCAATTGCCTATCACCACCTGCTTAACTATCTCCAGGCCTTCGACTCAATAGAACAGGTAGCTGCTCGATGAACAAAAAGTATTCAGGAAAAAATGAGTCGATTCTCGACGAGAGTTTGGCACTGGGGGACTATCTCGATGGTCTGCTGAGTGACACGCCTTCAACACCTGAACCTGTCGCCCGTTTGCGAGCCGTTGATGCGGAAAGCAAACTGAGCGTGCGACCAATCACAACCGAGACGCCACGTATATTACCGCGTGAAATCCCCGTGGCACCCCCTCCTGAGGTTAAGGAGACGATTGTTGAGGAGCCGGTAGTTGCCGAGCAGCTTGAGGCTGCCGCTGAAGAGAAGGCTGCAGAGCCGGAGTCTGAGGTTCCAGAGTGGGGTGATGAACCCTTCCAGTCGCTACTGTTTAGCGTTGCTGGATTAAAACTGGCGGTACCGCTTGCACGGCTCAACGGTGTGTTGAACTGGAGTGATGAGATCACCCCGATGCCAGGCCACTCTGAGCACTTTATGGGGCTGTTACCGCATCTCGATAAAAACGTGAAGATCGTTGATACGGCCGGTATTGTTGTACCCCCCGAGCGAATGAAAGATGGTGAGCGCCAATATGGCAACATCATTCTGATCGGCGAGGGTGAATGGGGACTTGCCTGTGATGATATCGATGAAGTCATTACACTGGGATCTGATGATGTACGTTGGCGTACCTCCAAGGGTAAACGCGCATGGTTGGCGGGTACCGTTATCGAGCAGATGTGTGCATTGCTCAATACCGATGCGCTTGCTGAGCAGCTGGGTACAGGTGGTTATCAGTAGTACATATTGATTCTTGGCACGGTTGATGCAAATAACGTAATAACAATATGCTTCGCGACAAATATCTGACGCGAGATGCAATAAGCTGAATAAGATAGACCTTAGAGGTTACTGAGATGAATGAAGTAGTGAAGGCAACCGGCAATGACCCCATCCTGCAGTGGGTGACCTTCCAGCTCGAACAAGAGACCTACGGCATTAACGTGATGCAGGTGCAGGAGGTGCTGCGTGTGACTGAAATCGCGCCTGTACCCGGTGCACCGAATTATGTGCTCGGTATTATCAATCTACGCGGAAATGTGGTGACGGTTATCGATACCCGTCGCCGTTTTGGACTGATGCCCGAGGAGATGGACGACTCGACACGTATCGTCATTATTGAATCGGATAAACAGGTGGTCGGTATTCTGGTCGACAGTGTTGCTGAGGTTGTGGAACTGGCGATGTCCGAGATCGAGACGGCGCCCAATGTCGGTAATGATGAGAGTTCAAAATATATCCAGGGTGTAGCCAGCCGTGAAGGCAAACTGCTCATTCTGGTAGACCTTAACAAGCTACTCGATGAGAGTGGTTCCGGCTGGTAGGTCTTCGCGTTATGTAGCGGGGTGTGCGCCATGAGTGAGATAAGAGACGTTATTCCAACATTTCCTCTCAATCCGGTTGATAAGAGCCGTGATCAGAAAGAGCGCAAGAAACGCCCCAAGCAGGAGAAACGACAGAAACCTGCCGATGACCAGCAGGATGATGGACGTCCCCACGTAGATGAGTATGTATAGGTAGCTGCCATGACTATTGCACTTTTCATTGTTTCACTTGCTGCGTTGGCGACAGCTGCCGTTGCTATCTACCAGCTTACCAGGGTGCGTCGGGAGCTCGATGCTTTCCGACAGACCCGAGTCGATCTCAATGCAACTCGTGATGATGTGAGTGCGCTCTGTAGTGGTGCGGTTGGTGTCGGCAATCGACTCAATAAACTGGAGCAACGTCTGCGTAGCCAGAATGAACGCCAGGATCAGCTTGATCTCAGAACTTCAGGTGAACGTCCCTACCTACAGGCTGGCAAACTGGTCCACAGTGGTGCCTCGATTGATGAGCTAATCAATACCTGTGGCCTAACCCGTGGTGAGGCAGAGTTGATCTTCATGATGAACAGTGCGGAAAGTGCTGGTAACGCATAGACCCTTCGTCCGCTCAGAATCGACCGTTGGTTGGTAAATATCCCTACCTGTTCCACTCTCTACCCGTAAGAAGACGCCACGCGTTTCGGTACGCAAACTGGTGCCTCGCCTTCTCTGGCAAGTCGCGAATAATATCCCGGAAGTTATCTACCTTCTCACGTAGGTGTCTCGTCAGTGGTGCGCGTCCACCGCCGTAGTCAGAGGCAAACACAAATCGTCTGTCGAACTCTTTAAAGATGGCGAGATACTCTGTGCGGACGCGTTTTTTTTGATTTCCCTCGCTGCCCATCCAAATTACCGTATCACCCTCAAGTAGACGGTTATTGTCTGGGCCGGCACATTGGTATTGACGGTTTGGATGACCGATGGCGAGATCAAAAAAGAGATTGGGGTAGCTGTTAAGCAGGTGACGCACATACCTTGGCGTAAAACGCCGCTGCTTTTCAGGGTGACGTAGTTGTCCAAAATGGGAAACGATAACCTTCGCCTTGGGGTATTGCCTTAACATCCTCTCTAGTTCAGTGAGTTCGCGATCTTCCGCTTCCAGGTGGATACTGAAGGGGATGCCGCGCTCGGCACTGAGCGCAAACAGGCGATGACCATTTGGGCTGCTTAGAGGTATGGCGTTGTCACGATCATTGCGTCCTCGGGAGCACTGGATGCTCGACATGTAGTGGCGAAAGTCGAGTTCGCCCATAACGCGATAGCGACCACTACGAACTTCGTGCTCTAACTGATCGATATAGTGTCTCTCGTCTTCCCCTTTCTGTTTAAGCCAGTTACTGTTCGTGCCGCCGTTGGTCGTTGGAATAAAATAGTCGGGGTGATCATTGACGAGTTCCAGAATGTAGTTACTCCAGCGATACCCCTTACTGCCATCCTTTGGCCGCTGATAGCCGTCCGCAGCCATTAAAGCGATACCAATCTCATCGAACACATCAAAAGCATCTGGGATGAATTGTTTTATCTGTTCAGATTTGAGACTGGTCTGCAGATCGATAAGCGGTAGTTTGTCTGTCTCAAGTAGCTTCTCGATTCTATCGGCCCAACGCTGTTCAAGTTGATCTTTACTGAAGTTGAGCTCAGTGGCAGCAATGTTAGCGCTGTGTGTGAGAAGTAGTAGTGCGAACAGTGATTTCATAGAACGATGGATAGTGAGGATACCCATTAATTTGTTACTCATCCTGCGAAGTTGTTCCGGTTTCAAGCGGTGGACGTTTGCCCGAAATGATATAGGCGAAAGAGATGACCTCGGCTACCGCGACATAGAGTTCACGTGGAATCTGATCCCCCAGTTCTATCTGAGCCAGTAACTGAACCAGGACCGGATTCTCCTGATAGGGGATTCCGTGTTTTTTCGCCAGTTCGAGAATCTCTCGGGCGAGATCACCTTCACCCTTTGCAGTGACCCGGGGCGCACCGACGCCGTCGTAGCGAAGTGCAATCGAGAGATCGTTGCCGGTTTGCTGCTCCTTCATGCCTTCTCATCCAGTATCGACTCGGCGGCAAGCAGGCCATTTTTAAAGGGGGGAGCACCGCTGTGAGTATCGAGTTTGTTAACAACCAGTCCAGCCTTGGTAAGGCGCTGTTCGAGTTCACCCATGTTGGCCTTAAAGAGTTCAGCGCTGTCGTGCTGTTCGGCCCAGAAGATTGTTGAGATGGAGCCGCCTGCGTAGGTCACCTTGATGTGCAGTGGTCCAATAGTGTCGAGATCGAACGCAAGCTTAACGGACCACTGTTTCTCAGCATTGCCATCACTGTTTTTCCCACGCTCCTCCTCGAATTTCATTTGCACCAGATCGATCCGCTCACCGTTGCGAAGTGGTAGCTCGATCAGCCATGCGGGGCGTGTTTCCGCCTCTGTGGCCTGATGAGGTGTAGAGGTAAGCTGGTTGAGCTGTATGCGAGCAAGGCTCCCCTCAACCTGCTTGAGAAGATCTGCAAGCATTCTCAATGTGTCCCCAAGGGGGAGTGACGGTGCAAAACGTGCGGGAGCCTGGGGGGCGCTACCGGGAAGAGTCAGTTCACTGCTGAGAGGGAGTTTGTCACTGCTAGGTGGCAACGATTTGCTGCTGCTGACGGTACGTAACAGATCGAGTAGTTGCAGCAGTGGTGCCTTGAAGTCGCTGTTTGGGGTGGGGCGATTGAGTCCCTGCAGTCCCTTGAGAAGATTGGCCTCAAAGAAATTTCCCGATGATTTTATTGCCTGCTCAAGCGCCCCTGGTTTACTGATATCACTAGATGAGCTGATCTGACTGACCAACCGCTGGGCAAGTTGTGTGATGGCACGTACCTCATCGCGACTGATGCCGGGCGGAGGTGTCGTGGCTGATGTTGTGACTGGCTGTCCCGGTAGGGTTGGTGTGAGGAGGGGCGTGCTACTGGAATTCACTTTGCTGGGAGTGATGGCCGTTGAAGCTGCAGTTAACAGCTGGGTGACAACCTTGGTCTGGGTAAGCTGGGTGAGATTGGCCAATAGTTCTGAGATGGGACGCTGTAGTGGCAGCAGGTTTTTTAACGCAATGCTCTGTGGTGATGGGGGCTGAATGTTATCAACAACACGCATCACGGGGGAGGGGGTGAGCCTTTCGACAACGAGTTGGAGCTGTTGTCCCGCCCGGATCGGCTGATCGCTTTTTGCTTCGACCGCAAGATTTCCAATCTGCAGCATCACACGTCCCTGCTGAGAACTCTCGCGTGCAACAGCGAGCAGTGATTCGCCTACCTTCCAATTGCTCAGTGCCGCCTTAAGCTCAGCGACATCGACTTTGATGGTAGTGATCTGCGGTTGTGTCGGTTTTACTTCCACGCCTGACCCTGACTCTCTATTGGCTCTAGCATACTCTATCGGTCAGGAATAGGGCTGCTTTAGGAGGGAGTGGCTATTCAATCAACTCGGTGGTGTAACGTTCGATCTCAATCTGATCTGACCAGTAGTCGGCCGGAAGACCTGCCTTGAGCTTGAGATGCTGCAGAAATTGCTCAGGATTCGGCAGTGACTCCCAGACTGAGGGGAGAAAGGTGCCACGCCGGTAACCCTCACTCAGTATCAGGCCGTCGATGCCGGGACGGATCTTCTCCAGCAGATCCTCTTCACCATTAAAAAGGAGTGGTTCCGAGGGAGTGAGGATAGAGATATGAATATCGAGTCGCTGAAACTCATTTTCATCAAGGGGTGGAAAGCGTGGGTCGGAGAAGGCTGCCGCGTAGGCGTTGCTTGCGACATCGACGGCAAGTGGGCGATGCGCCTCTAAGGTTCCGATACAGCCACGCAGTGTGCCGCCGAGCTCCAGGGTGACAAAGGTGGCACGCTGCCGTTGAAGTGGGTCGCTATAGTCGCTCGCATTTACATCAAGTGCCTTACCGTGAGTGAGCCCATGGCGGATAGAGTCGCGTGCTAGCTGACGCAGGTCGTCCTGCTCATGCCCTGTCAGTGATGTGACACTACTCAACGAGATAGGCTCCATATCCGACCACCTGGTCACGAGCACCCGCGGTGTCACCCGAATTTCGCAGATCGATGGTTCTAATTGTCATCTGATGTTTTTCTACAGCGGCTAGCAGGCCGAGAATACCATTTCGTCCACAGGCGCTCTCATAGTGAATGGCACGGCCGTCGAGCTGCTCTATGGCATTTGAGGTGGTGCGATCCATCTGTTGTGCGGTGAGGTAGTCGTGATAGTGACTCAAATCTGAACTGATCACGATCAGCGTCTCATCGCCACCCCAGAGCAGTTTCAGAACCTGTTCGACCTCTGTTGCTGCGCAGTCGCCAACAACCAGCGGAATCAGAGTGAAGTCATCAAGCAGACGCTGTAGGAAGGGGAGCTGGACCTCGAGGCTATGCTCAAGGGTATGCGCCTCATCGAGCCAGTGGAGTTGCGGTAGCTCAATGATCTTCTCCAGAGCCGCTTTATCAATGCTGACATCGCCGAGAGGGGTACGAAAGAAGTCGGCATGGCTAGCCGCCAGACCGTGAAAACCAACCCGATGTGCAGGTCCTAGCAGTACCACCCGTTTGATCTGATGGCGTGCCGCCGCGATTGCTGTATAGGCCGAGGCGGCGATAGGGCCGGAGTAGATAAAACCAGCGTGTGGCGCGATGATCGCCTTGGGCACGCGAGCTACTTCTGCCGCCTCGCTCAGATAGCCATCGACCATTGTGCGAAGCTCTGTTGGATCACTTGGATAGAACATGCCTGCCACGGCTGGTTGTCTAACAGTTGCCATTCCGGCTCCCTTTGTGGGACATCTATCTACTATCAATAGTGTGAGAGTGGATCGATATCAAGTCCGTAATTCTGTAAGGATATATCGACTATAGTCTGGTCAGATAAGTTGCGAATTGATAGTGAGGATGAGCGATGAGTAAGGGGTCAGAAACAATCACGCCCGAGACACCAACATTCCCGACCCGGTATTGGCACAAACTCGAGGATGGACGGGTGCAGTGTGATCTCTGTCCGCGTTACTGCAAGCTACGTGATGGCCAACGTGGGCTCTGTTTTGTAAGGGCCAATAGGTCTGATGAGATCGTGTTGACCAGCTATGGGCGATCTAGCGGCTTCTGTATCGATCCCATCGAGAAGAAGCCGCTTAACCACTTCCTTCCCGGAACCCCCGTTCTTTCGTTCGGTACGGCTGGTTGTAATCTCGCCTGCAAATTCTGCCAGAACTGGGATATGAGCAAATCACGCGAGATGGATACATTGATGGATCAGGCCTCGCCGGAAAAAATTGCACGGGTTGCCAGAGAGATGGGGTGTCGCAGTGTCGCCTACACCTATAACGATCCAGTCATCTTTATGGAGTATGCAATTGATATAGCCAGGGCGTGTAGAGCGCAGGGAATCAAGTCGGTCGCTGTTACCGCTGGTTATATCTGTGATGAACCACGACGTGAGTTTTTTAGTTATATGGATGCCGCTAACGTTGATCTGAAGGCGTTCAGTGATGAGTTCTATCTGAAGCTGTGTGGTGGCCAGCTCGATCCTGTTCTAGAGACCCTTAAATATCTGCGACATGAAACCGATGTCTGGACTGAAATTACTACCCTGTTGATTCCGGGCGAGAATGACTCCGAGAGCGAACTGGAGGCGATGAGTCGTTGGGTGGTCGACAATCTCGGGGCTGATACACCGTGGCACTTCAGTGCCTTTCATCCCGACTGGAAAATGATGGACCACCCACCCACGCCACCTGTAACGCTGAGTCGTGCACGTGAGATCGCGATGAGTGCCGGTCTGCACCATGTTTATACCGGCAATGTGCACGATGAGCGAGGTGGTAGCACCTACTGTCACCGTTGCGGTAAGCGCCTGATCGGACGTGACTGGTATGTACTGACTGAATGGAATCTGACCGCCGATGGACGCTGTTGTGACTGCAACAGCCCCTGCGTTGGTGTGTTTGAAAAACACCCCGGTGAATGGGGTGCAAAGCGACTCCCGATCAATATGGAATTACACCCATAAGCCACTGAAAAAACAGGGAAGAGATATTACCAATGGGGGGTGCAGGAAAGATCGACAAGTCGATAGAATTGTTTTTATGAAAATCGATGAGATAGAGATCGGTGCTTTCTACAGCAACGGTGATTTTGGCAAGCGTTGGATGGTGCGCCAGGTGCTGGCAATCGACTCATCACTCTGCGAGGTGAGTGGCGATGAGGAGCGTAGCGTCCAATTCAAGATATTGGTGGGTGAGAACCGTCGAAAATCGTTTGTCGTTTCCGATGAAGAGTTCGCAAACTGGGCTCGTTATGAGGTGGTGCGGAACGAAAATAGTTGGGAACGCGCTTCATAACTGGCGTAGTAAGTGGGACTTAAAAAAGGAAGATAGCGGTATTATTGGTGTCCTCCCTGTTACTACTGATCCAGACACTCTTTTGACTCTATTCAATTAAGCTGTACTTCTGTGTCGTCTTTTCAGAGTGCACTATTGACTATGTCTGCCCCTGCTGCCTTCGCTGGCGTCTGCTGCAGATGAGCGTACATCGGATCATATCGTTACAGTTATTCAACACTTCCACCTGCAGCACTCCTGGGGGTAAGCAAGCCACCACGCGGTTTTTCCATAGAAGCCGTGGAGAAGGTGGCTGCAGAGACGGGTCTAACGATTTCTCGCCTGGTGCTCGATAATCTTCCACAAATGGTTGCAGCGGTTGATGAGGGACGTGCCGAATTATTGCTGTTAATTAGGCTGATTAAAGAGGTTGCTCACTTCAACATATCCCAGTGAATGCTCTTCACTGGGATATGTTGATTGATGTTAAGTGGTTAGTGTTTGGTATTGATTGCTTCAATTATTTGTCCAAAACTGATGCCAGCATCATTGCTTGGAATGGTCTCGTGAATAATTGCTGGGCGCTGTTGTGATGCAAGTATCCTAACTACAGCTTCAGTTAATAGGTGGTTTTGGAATACACCGCCGGTGATCCCAACTGAGTCAAAGTCGTATTTTTCGGTAATAGCCTGAGTCTGGTCGCTGAGTGATTGTGCCATGGTGGCGTGAAAATCGGCGGCACGAATGGCTGAACTACGACTCTCATCGAGCAGAGTCAAAATAGTCGGCTCCCAATCTACTTCAATGACACCATCTGATCTCGTATGCTGCGGCAGGCTAATCGCTTTACCTTTCGACGCTGATATCGATTCCAGCCACATCGGTGCCTGACCATCGAAACTGGCCTGTTTCAGAGTTCGTGTAAAGGCGGCTGCAGCATCGAAGAGTCTGCCGACGGCGCTGCTGCGCGGGCTGTTAATACCTGTTTCCCATGCATGACGTAGCAGTGCGTTTTCGCGTGGATTGCCCGTCCACTCCCGGTCGCACTCCCAGCAGAGTGACTGGGCGCTACGCCACGGTTCATGGGCGACCTTTATGGCGCCTGGCAGGGAGAAGGGGCGGAAGGTGGCGACTCTCTTCCAATTGCCAGGTCTACCGAGTAGTGCCTCACCACCCCAGAGCGTGCCATCTTCGCCGTAGCCGATACCGTCCCAGGTGAATATGAGTGCTGTCCCCTCAAGCCGCTGCTCACCATAGAGGGAGGAGGCGTGGGCGTGGTGGTGGTAGACCTTTATCAGTTCCTTGTCTTTCTGGTCGCGTGCCCAACGACTGCTGAAGTAGTCGGGGTGGGCATCACAGACGATGATCTCAGCCTCGACGGCGTAGAGTCGCTGTAGATCCTCAATGGTGCGTTCAAACTGGTTGATTGTTCTCGGTGCATCGAGATTGCCGAGGTGCTGTGAGACTACGACACGATCTTCCCAGGCGAGTGCAACGGCCACCTTGTTGTGGGCACCAACAGCGAGGATCGGACGATCAAACCTGTAAGGTAGCTTTAGCTCGAGTGGGGAGTTGCCACGGCCGATGCGCATCGGCCGTGCTTTACCGGCTGAGATCTGAAAAATAGCGTCATCAACTGGGCGGCGAATGGGACGATCGTGGTGCAGGAAGGCATCAACAACATCATGAAGTCGAGCTTCAACATCGGCGGCCTCGGTCAGTACCGGCTCGCCGCTGATGTTGCCAGAGGTAAAGACGAGTGGTTTGCCAAACGATTCGGTAATGAGTGTATGTAGTGGACTGTAGGGCAACATTATGCCGAGTACGTTTAGACCCGGCGCTACACTTTCGGCGAGACCACTTTCACTCTTCGCGGACATCAGCACAATCGGACGTAGTGGATCGAGAACGAGCCCGGCTGCTACTTCACACGGTTCCGCGATGTTCTTAACCATCGCCAGACCATCTTCACCTGCTGCAGCGACCATCACCGCAAAGGGTTTATGTGGGCGATTTTTATTGTGCCGCAATCGGCGCACGGCCTGGTCATTGCTGGCGTCACAGACCAGGTGGTAACCACCAATCCCCTTAATGGCGATAATTAATCCCTGTCGTAAGCCCTCAATGGTTGCGCTAAGTGCCGCTTCATTATCGCGTAGGTCAAAACCCTCATGGTGACGAAAGTGGAGTTGAGGGCCACACTCGGGGCAGGCGAGCGGTTGGGCGTGAAAACGCCGATCGAGCGGGTCTTCATACTCAGCGCGACAGGCAGGGCAGAGCTCAAAACCGGCCATGCTGGTACTGATGCGATCATAGGGGAGGCGGTCGATAATCGTATAGCGCGGCCCACACTGGGTGCAGTTGATGAAGGGGTAGCGATAGCGCCGGTCGTCGGGATCGTTGAGCTCTTTGAGGCAGTCGGGACAGGCGTATTGATCGGGTGGTACGTGGATGAAGGCACTTTTGCCCTTTTCGCTATGGTGAATCTCAAAAGCATCGCACTGCTGTGTGGTGACACTCTCGCGGCTTCTGATCTCGGGTCGGGCGAGTGGTGGTGCCGATGGGATGAGGTCTGCTATGAAGGCCTCAATTCTTGTCTGCTCGCCCTCAATATGGATCTCAACCAGACCAGTGAGATTACAGACCCAGCCATTCAGGTCGTGTTGAGTGGCCAGTCGATAGATGTAGGGGCGAAAGCCGACGCCCTGAACGCGTCCGGTGATATGGAGTTTCTCGGCCCGCAGTTCGTCCATAACGCTCCTTAGCAGCTAATCCTCAGGTACTAGCACTACACCGGCCAGAGGTGGGAGAGTGAGCGCGATAGAGTGTTCTCGATTCATCCACGGTGTTGCCTCAGCTTCGATAGTGCCACTGTTGCCAATATCGCTACCGCCGTAGAAGTGCGAGTCGGAGTTGAACGCCTCACGCCAACGGCCGCCACACGGCAGTCCGATGCGATAGTTCTCGCGGGGTACTGGCGTGAAGTTGAGAATAATCACCGCCTCCTTACCACCACCGCTGCGCTGATAGGCAAGTACCGACTGCGAGGCGTCGTGACAGTCGACCCAGTCGAATCCGCTGTGGTCGAAGTCGTGGTGGTGCAGCGCCGGTAGCTCACGGTAGAGCCGGTTGAGATCTCCCACGCCCTGTTTCATACCATTGTGTAACGGTGAGTCGAGCAGCCACCAGTCGAGTGCTCGGTCGTGGTTCCACTCACCACCCTGTGCAAATTCACTACCCATGAAGAGTAGCTTCTTACCCGGATAGGTGAAGTAGTAGGTGTAGAGCAGGCGCAGATTGGCAAAACGCTGCCACTCATCGCCCGGCATCTTGCCGAGCATGGAGCCCTTACCGTGCACCACCTCATCGTGGGAGAAGGGGAGTACGAAGTTCTCGCTGAAGGCGTAGAGCAGGCCAAAGGTGAGACGCTCGTGGTGGAAGTGGCGGTGGATCGGATCCTTGCTCATGTAATCGAGCGAGTCGTGCATCCAGCCCATGTTCCACTTCATCGAGAAGCCGAGACCGCCGACCCAGGTGGGACGGGTGACCTGCGGCCATGAGGTCGACTCCTCGGCGATCATTAATGTACCGGGGTGCTCACCGTGGGTGACCTCGTTGAGTTCACGTAGGAAGTCGATCGCCTCAAGATTCTCGTTACCACCGTAGCGATTGGGCAGCCAGTCCCCCTCTTCGCGTGAATAGTCGAGATAGAGCATCGAGGCGACTGCATCAACACGTAGTCCGTCGATGTGGAACTCCTCCAGCCAGTAGACGGCGCTGGCGATGAGGAAGTTCTTCACCTCGTTACGACCGTAGTTGAAGATCAGTGTGCCCCAGTCGCGGTGTTCACCGAGGCGAGGGTCTTCGTGTTCGTAGAGTGCGGTACCATCGAAGTTGGCCAGGCCGTGCGCATCCTTAGGGAAGTGACCGGGTGCCCAGTCGAGCAGTACGCCAATACCGTGTTGGTGGCAGTAGTCGACGAAGTAGCGGAAGTCATCGGGAGTGCCGAAGCGACTGGTAGGGGCGTAGTAGCCGATGGTCTGATAGCCCCAGGAGCCGTCGAAGGGGTGTTCGGTAATCGGCAACAGTTCGATGTGGGTAAAACCGGTCTGTTCAACATAGTCGACCAGGCGATGGGCGAGTTCGCGGTAGTTGAGGAAGTTGCCCTCATCATCGAGCTGCCAGGAGCTTAGATGGACCTCGTAGGTCGACATCGGTTCATGTTGCCACTCGCGTTTGGCGCGTGTCTCAATCCAGCTCTCATCCCCCCACCCATATGATTCGTAGTCACGCACGATTGAGGCGGTTTCGGGACGCATTTCAAACTGCTGGCCGTAGGGGTCACTCTTGAGCAGGATCTCACCGCTATCGCGATTGCAGATCTCAAACTTGTAGTTGATGCCGGGCTGCAGGTCGGGGATGAAGAGTTCCCAGATTCCGCTACCGCCGCGTACCCGCATCGGATGGGTTCGCCCATCCCAGCTGTTGAAATCACCAACAATACTGACCCGCTCTGCAGCGGGAGCCCAGGTGCAGAAGCGCACACCATCAATGCCATCAGCGGTATGCGGGTGGGCACCAAGCATGCGGTAGGCGTGGCGGTGACGCCCCTCGCCAAACAGGTGCATGTCGAGATCACCGATCTGCGGGGGGAAACAGTAGGGGTCATGACGTGTGATCTGTTCGCCACGGCTGTCACACCAGCTCAGTTGATAGCGCTCGGGCAGGGCGGTGGTATCACCGCGCCACTCAAAGATGTCGCTGCCGGGGATTCGCGTCATCTCGGCACCGATATCGGTTAGCTCTACCGAGGCCACTGACGGAATATAAACGCGGACTACACTCTCTTTACCCGCTTTGTGGAGACCCAGCACGTTGAAGGGGTCGTGATGACGTGCGTCAAGGAGGCGTTGCAGTGATTCGCTGATACTTGCGGCGGCAGTAGGGATCGGTTCCATTAGTTTCCTGTTGTTTTTCCACGTTGGCACTATGTTTTATCCAACCGTAATGCAACTGATGTTAGCATACGGGCCAATCGAATCTGTCTATAAAAATCGGCCTGCACCGAGTCAGCTGGTGGCGGGCAAAAAGGAGTCTGGGGAATGGCCTCAAACAGTATGACACCCCGTTTCGTATCGCGTCTGACGCGCGATACGTTGGCACTAATTCTAGCGGGCGGACGTGGCTCGCGACTCAAGGAGCTGACCCGCTGGCGTGCCAAGCCTTCGGTCCACTTCGGCGGCAAATTCCGTATTGTCGATTTTCCGCTCTCTAACTGCGTCAACTCCGGCATTCGCTCGATCGGAGTATTGACCCAGTACAAAGCGCACTCACTGATTAAACATATCCAGCAGGGGTGGAGCTTCCTGCGAGGTGAGTTTGGTGAGTTTGTCGAGATGCTACCGGCGCAGCAGCGTATCAGTGAGACCGCCTGGTACTCCGGTACCGCCGATGCGATCTTCCAGAATCTCGACATTCTGCGCAGCCACGAACCGAGCTATGTACTGGTGCTGGCAGGCGACCACGTCTACAAGATGGACTACGGTCCGATGATCGCGCTGCATGTAGAGAGTGGCGCCGATATGACGGTAGGCTGTCTTGAAGTCGATCTTGAACAGGCGAAGGAGTTTGGCGTGATGAGCGTCGATGCCAATAACAAGGTCATCGAGTTCAGCGAGAAACCCGATAGTCCCGCGCCGATTCCAGGGCGCGATGATGTGGCGCTCGCCTCAATGGGCATCTATGTGTTTAACAGTGGCTTCCTCTACGAGCAGTTGATTCAGGATGCCAATAAAAATGATTCGAGCCACGACTTTGGCAAGGATGTAATCCCCTCAGTCATCGAGCAGCACAAGGTAATGGCATATCCGTTCCGTGATCCGCAGACCGGTCAGCAGGCCTACTGGCGTGATGTCGGTACGGTGGATGCCTTCTGGAAGGCCAATCTGGAGCTGATCGGTGTTACCCCTGAGCTGAATCTCTACGACTCACAGTGGCCAATCTGGACTTATCAGGAGCAGCTACCACCGGCCAAGTTTGTCTTCGATGATGATGGACGACGTGGCATGGCGGTTGATTCGATGGTCTCGGGTGGTTGCATTATCTCGGGCGCTACGGTGCGACACTCACTGCTCTTCTCGCATGTCACAGTGAATGACTTTGCCGAGGTCTACGACTCAGTGGTGCTACCTGATGTGGTGATCGGTGAACGCTGTCGTATTCGCAAGGCGGTACTCGACAAGGGGTGTTCGGTGCCGCCCGGTATGGTGATTGGTGAGGATCCAGAGGAAGATGCCAAGCGTTTCTACGTCAGCGAAAAGGGCGTGGTGCTGGTAACCCCCGACATGCTGGGTCAGGACCGACACCATGTCCAGTAGTGTGCCGCTGAAGGTTGTACTCTGCTGGCATATGCACCAGCCCAACTATCTCGATCGGGAGAGTGGTAACTACCAACTGCCGTGGACCTATCTGCACGCGATCAAAGATTACGTCGATATGGCGGCGATCATCGAGATGACCGAGGGCGCGCGCGCCGTGGTCAACTTCGCACCTACTCTGCTGGAACAGATCGAGGACTACGCCGCGCAGATCAAGTCCTACCTGAAGTCTGGAACCCCATTACGTGACCCACTGCTCGCAGCGCTGGTCAGTACCGCGCTACCGAGCGGTGAAGAGGAGCGGGTAACGCTGATCAAGGCGTGTCTACGTGCCAATCCCGAACGGCTGATCGACCCCTATCCTCACTTCAAAATACTCGCCGATCTGGCTCACTGTCTTGATGATACGCCCCACGCCGTACCCTATATCAGCGGTCAGTATCTAACCGATCTGTTGGTCTGGTACCACCTCGCCTGGCTCGGCGAAACGGTGCGCCGCAGCGATAAACGAGTAAAAGTGTTGATGGATCGTGAGCGCGGCTATAGTCACCAGGAACGCCTACAGCTGTTGGAGATCATCGGTGAGCTGATTGAGGGCGTGATCCCACGCTACCGTGCATTGGCCGAGGCGGGGAAGATCGAGCTATCAGTCACCCCCTATGCGCACCCCATCATTCCGCTACTGCTCGATATCAATTCAACCCACGATGCGATGCCTGCGGCCCATCTACCGGTCTGCAGCAGTTATCCCGGTGGAGAGCAGCGCGTGCAGTGGCACCTGCGCGAGGGTGTCGAGGTCTTTAAACGCTGTTTTGGCCACGAACCGGCGGGCTGTTGGCCCTCTGAGGGGGCGGTTAGCAGCGCCACACTCGAACAGATTGCAAAGGCTGGCTTCAAATGGGCCGCCACGGGTGAAAATGTATTGAGTAATAGTCTGCAGAAATCGGGGATTGAGCCCGGTGCCTGCCACCATCACCCTTTCAATGTGGCTGAGAGCGATATCGCCTGCTTCTTCCGTGATGACGGACTCTCCGACATGATCGGTTTCACCTATGCCGACTGGCACGGTGACGATGCGGTTAACAACATGGTTCACCATCTGGAGAACATCGCCGAGGCGTGTAAGGAGAATGAGAACCGGGTCGTCTCGATCATCCTCGATGGTGAGAACGCCTGGGAGTACTACCCAGAAAATGGCTACCATTTCCTTACCGCACTCTATGCGAAGTTGGCCGAACACGAATCGCTTGAGCTGACTACCTTCAGTGATGTACTGGCGAGTGGTGTTAAATCGGAACCACTACCCCAAATGGTGGCCGGTAGCTGGGTCTACGGCAGCTTCTCCACCTGGATCGGTGAGGCGGATAAAAATCGAGGCTGGGATCTGCTCTGTGATGCCAAAAAGGCCTTTGATGAGGCGGTCTCGTCGGGCCGATTGGCTGGCGATGAACTCTATCAGGCCGAGCGACAGATGGCGGTCTGTGAGGGTTCCGACTGGTTCTGGTGGTTTGGTGACTACAATCCGGCCGATTCGGTCCGAGATTTTGACCGCCTGTTCCGATTGCAGCTTGCTGAGCTCTACCGCATCGTCGGTGCTACTGCGCCTGAACAGCTGACGCAGGTGATCTCTCACGGTACCGGACAGCCCGCTACGGGTGGCGTGATGCGCCGTGGTAGCGAGCACTGATGAGCATCACGACTCAGTCTGGAGAGCAGGGTGCGCTGCGCTCACGACAGGCGGGGGTGCTGCTCCACCCTACATCGCTACCAGGTGCATGGGACTGCGGTGATCTGGGCAGTGAGGCATTCAACTTCGTCAATTTCCTCGCCGCTGCTGGACAGAAGGTGTGGCAGATCCTACCGCTGGGTCCGACCCACAACGATCTCTCTCCCTATCAGAGCCTCTCCGCCTATGCAGGCAATCCTGAGCTGATCAGTATTGAAAAGCTGGTTGAGTGGGGCTGGCTCGCCGCAGAGCAGATAAAGAAACCGGGTAAACAGAAGAAACCACCGCTGATAGCCAAGGCCTTTGCGGCGATCATGCACGCTGAGCATGGCGAGGTGCGCAACGAGTTTGAGGTGTTTGTCGCAAACAATAGTGAGTGGCTGGAGGACTATGCCCTCTATCGTCTGCTTAAAAATAATCATCAGGGCAAGGGTTGGTTCGATTGGCCAACGCCACTACGTGACCGGTCAGAATCGGCGCTCAAAGAGGTTCGCCACAACAACGCCGAGGCGTTGGCAGAGATTCGCTTCGAACAGTTTCTCTTTCAGCGTCAATGGTTTGAGCTGAAACACTATGCCAACGAGAGGGGCATTAGCATCTTTGGTGATGTGCCGATCTTTGTCGCCTACGACAGCGCCGATGTCTGGGCCCATCGCGACGGCTTCGCACTCGATGCCGATGGTCGGCCGACGGTGGTTGCCGGGGTGCCGCCCGACTACTTCTCCGAGACGGGGCAGCGCTGGGGTAATCCTCATTACGACTGGGCACAGATGGAGCAGGATGGATTCTCCTGGTGGCTGGAGCGGATGCGTTATCAGCTTAAACTCTTCGATCTGATTCGTATCGATCACTTCCGTGGCTTTGAGGCCTACTGGGAAGTGCCCGCTGATGAGGAGACCGCGATCAACGGTCGTTGGGTCAAAGCGCCTGGTGACCAGCTTTTTGATCGACTGCACGAAGAGTTCGATCCACTGCCGGTGATTGCCGAGGATCTCGGTATCATTACCGAGGAGGTTGAGGCGCTGAGACTTAAGTATGGGCTGCCGGGAATGAAGATCCTGCAGTTTGCCTTTGATAGTGGCGCTGACAATCCCTATCTGCCACACAATCTACAGCGCAACAGCGTTGTCTACACTGGTACCCACGACAACAACACCACGCTAGGCTGGTTCGATGAGCTTTCACCCGAACTGCAGGCACATATCGGTTACTATCTTGCAGATCAGAGCGAGTCGATGCCGTGGCTACTGATTCGCGCGGCACTTGCCTCCGTTTCACGGCTGGCTATTGTGCCAATGCAGGATCTGATGGCGCTCGATGCGTCCCAAAGGATGAATACGCCCGGTACCACCGAAGGGAACTGGGGCTGGCGATTCCAGTGGTCTGAGCTCAAAGAGGGGACCGCTGAGCGACTCAACGAGCTAGTGATTCGCTACGGTCGTTGATTATCTACCCCAACAGAGGGTCGCTTTTCGGATTGAGTCTATCGGTGGCTAGGGATAAGCTTTGCAGCATTGATGCAACATTTTGCGGCTGCGCGCGGTCCTATCGATATGGCCAGTCTCAATAATAACTTCGGGCAGCTCGTTAACTGCATCTGCTATCTGCCTGAAAAGACACGGCCATTTCTGAAATCAGACTCAAGAATTGTGCGTCATGGCCGATCTCTCTATCGCAGCGATACGTTTTTTGTTCACTCTCAGGACTGATTCATGGATTTAGCGACGCTAATTGGATTATTGGGTGCCTTCGGCATCATCACCGCCGCCATTATCCTCGGCGGCAGCGCACTGCTCTTCATCAATATTCCCTCCCTGTTGATCGTGGGCGGTGGATCGCTGTTGGTCGTACTGATGAAGTTTCCCCTGGGCCATTTCCTGGCGGCCTTCAAGATTGCGCTGAAGGCCTTTCTGCATAAATCGGAAAGCGCCAAGGATCTGGTTGAGCAGGGTGTGCAACTGGCTGAGGTGGCACGTAAAGAGGGCCTACTGGGACTGGAGAGCCAGGAGGTGACCAATCCATTCCTCAATAAGGGGGTACAGCTCTGCGTCGATGGTCATGAACCCGAGTTTGTCCGCGCGATGCTGATCACCGATATCAACCGCACCATCGAACGCCATGAAAAGGGGCAGGCGATCTTCAAGGCACTTGGCGATGTGGCACCCGCGATGGGCATGATCGGTACCCTGATCGGTCTGGTACAGATGCTGGCCAACATGGATGACCCGAAGAAGATCGGCCCGGCGATGGCAGTTGCGCTACTCACTACCCTCTACGGCGCTATTATCGCTACCGCCTTTGCACTACCAATCGCCGACAAGCTGGCTCATCGCAGTGATGAGGAGAAACTAAACAAGACACTGATCCTGGAGGCGATTCAGGGTATCCAGGAGGGGATGAACCCTCGCGTCATGCGCGATCTGCTCATGACCTATCTACCAGGAAGTGCTCGCACCTCCGCCGACGACGAGGCCGCCTGATCGCACCGGGTGCGTCTGGCGAATTAACGCGTGGAAGGGGAAGAGTGCAAAAAATGCGAAGCGGGGATGCCAGGCTGGGTCATGACCTTTGCCGACTTGATGTCACTGCTGATGTGCTTCTTCGTACTGCTGCTCTCCTTCTCAGAGATGGACGTCAACTACTACAAACAGGTGGCCGGTTCGATGAAGGACGCCTTTGGTGTCCAGCGCCAGATCTCATCCAAGGAGACGCCGCGTGGTGTTAGTGTCATCGCCCGTGAGTTCAGTCCGGGACGCCCCGACCCTACCCCGCTGAAAGTCGTTCAACAGCACACCACTAACCAGATGAAGCACTACCTCGATCTCGACAAGGGACAGACATCGCAGGATAAAAAGAGCGTCATTACTCCAATCAAGTCAGCCTCAATGCAGGGTGTCAGTCGCCAGAGTGAGCAGAAGAAATCGGGTAAGTCTGATGGACGCAAGGAGAGCATTGCAGACAAGATTCGCGCTGCACTCGAGAAAGAGACCAAGGCGGGTGCGGTCGATTTCGAGAAGGAGAGTGATCGCATCATTATCCGTCTCAATGAGAAGGTCTCGTTCCGTCCCGGTAGTGCCTTCCTGAAAAGGCAGGCAATTCCCATTCTCGAAAAGCTCGGTAATGTGCTGCGTGAGGCGACCGGACGCATCATTGTGGCGGGTCACACCGACGATATTCAGATTGATACCGCGCAGTTCCGATCCAACTGGGAGCTCTCTTCATCACGCGCAGCGACGGTTGTGGGTGAGCTCAACTGGACCTCACATATCGTCCCCGAGCGTCTAATGATCGAGGGGCATGGATACACTCGCCCCCTGGTACCCAATATCAATGCTGAGAATCGCCAGAAGAACCGCCGTGTAGAGATCACGCTGCTGCAGAACCCTGATGATGCCGCTGTCGATGAGAATGAGATGGTCGATGACAGCGCACTCTCAGAGGTCAGCGAGAAGAAGGCAGAGCTTGTGGGGGACCAGCGTCGTGGTCTGAAAAAAGGACGTAGCGATAGCGTGGTAGAGAAGACGACCTCTTTTGAAAAGGGGGATCGCAAGGCACGTGCTGAGGCAGAACTAGCGGCTGAGTCCGAGGCGAAGGCCAAGGCCGAGGCTGCTGCGAAAGCTAAAGCAGAGGCAGAACTGCAGGCCAAGGAGGCAGCACGGCTTGAGGCACAGAGACTCGCCGATGAGGCGGCGATCAGAGCAGGTCGCAAGCCAGCACCGATAGCGCCTCAGCCAGACAAAACAGATGCGGAGGGGCCTGCGCCAGCCACACCGGAGCGACCCACACCTTCAGGTGTAAGCCTGGATCCGACGGGTGGCCTTGAAGAGTCTGCAATCGAGGGCTCATTTGATGGTGCTATTATTGAGTTACCCAGCCTGGGAATTGAGCGACCGCTGGTGCTACCGCCCTCGGAGTAGGAGTAACGGATTCGATATGCAGGATAGTGAAAACAAGAGCAGCGCCGACCGCAGGGAATTCTTCAGGCTTAACGACAGTGTTGCCATCGATTTCCGTCAGCTCCAGAGCGATGAGCTGGAGACGGTCAGGGCGCGTATCCACTCCGATCAACCCGACCGCTTCTCAGTGGCGGCAAAATTCGCGACCTCCAGCAGAACAATGGATATGCAGCTGAGAACGATCAGTAAAAGTTCTCCAACGATTGCTGCCTTCCTCAAAGAGGTCGATAAGAAGATGAACATCCTGGCGGGACTGATGGCGGTCGAGGAGTTGACCGGAATCGACTGCCCATCACGACCGGTCAATTTGAGTGCCGGTGGAGTCGCCTTCTTCTCGGCGAATCCCTTCAATCGTGATGACATGTTGGAGGTGCGACTGGTGCTTTTCCCAACCCAGATTGGTATTCGTTTTATCGGTCGAGTCGTCAGTTCGACGACCGACCTGAAGGATGAGGGGGAGCAGCCCTATTACATCTCGGTTGAGATGGATACTATTCGTGATAGTGATCGGGATCTGCTAGTTAAACATCTGCTGCACAAGCAGACCGTTGAGCTGCACGAGCAGCGTTTTCCTGACGAAGTCTAGTTGTTACTGCTCTACAGCCGGGGTGATCTGATTCGCCTTGATGTAGCTGGGTAGTATCTCATCGAGACATTGATTGACCGCTTCCAGTACCGCTTTCTCCCGTGCATAGCCAAACTTGTGACAGGCCGTTTCGGTACTGACAAAACCGTAGCGTTCAACCTTGGTGCCGAAATAGACGTTGACCAGAAAGGCACTGCTATCGGCTTTGTTGAACATCTTGCCATCGACAATGATGTTGAGGTCGACCTCTTTGTTATCGGCCGATGCGAAGCCAGCCACGGGTGTAATATTCCACGCACGTAACCGTTTGTAGACGATTTTCTCTAGCGCCTCTTTTACAAGGGTGACGTTATTTGAGTCGACAAACACCTTGAGTGAGTCTGGTGTGCTGTTCATCAGGTAGGTCTCACGTCCCGCCTCTGCACCACCTGTAATGAGCAGTAATATCAGTAGTTGCCACCCTATCTTTTTCATCGATCTTTCGTTTCCTTATCCACCTCTGTCGAGGGGGATTGATTAATGTCGATTAACACCATTTCTAGTATAGAAATCGGCACCATTTGGTCGATCTTTACCTGATAGTTTTAAAACGTTATCCGCGTTGACATGCCAGGGGGGCGGCGTAGCTTTTGACTAAGACTCCGGCAACCTCTGTCAGTTCACTTTTCGCCATATTTGCGGGGTAGAGCGTGACGGCGGTTCCCTAACAAAGATAAAAAAGAGGCTCATCCATGCTGCTCTCCAGCGCCGCACCTGTCTGTGTGCAGCGAAACTCGGCAATGCTCTTCAGTACGCTGTTGTTTACGCTCATATTCTCAACCCCCATCTCCGCGGCCTCGATCGATAGCAAGGACTATGAGGCGGGTGCTGTAATCATCAAGACGGTCCCGATCAAGCCAGCCAAGAGCTCTGATAAAAAGAAATCATCGACAAAAGCGGACAAGGGATCGCAGCAGTGAGAGTGATCGCACTGTTCATATCGTTACTGCTGCTGCCGCTCCTCGCGGGGGCAGGTGAGTTTGAAACGCTTCTGCAGATGGTGGAGAAGCGTGATCAACGTGGTGCCGAGGCTTGGCTGAGCAGAAGCACTCGTGAGAGCGGTGACCCTCTGGAAACGCTCTCCGGTCGTGCGGTTGAGGATAGTCTTGAACAACAAACTACTCAGCTCTTTGCGGATGAAGCCGTCATCGAAGCACTGACATTCGCCTGGGTGAAGAGCGGTAATGAGTCGACTCGTCAGGATCTGCTTAAACGTCTGGCTAGTAGCACCAAGTCCCGCTCAACGATAGAGCAAGCGGTAGCCAAACAGCGTCGTCAGGCACCGCAAGCCGATATCAGGTTCATTCAACTCTTCACTGCTGGTATCGGTCGTGATGGAGAGTTAGCCAAGGCCTCCAATCAGTTTCCCCTTACCACCTCAACGATCCACCTTCGGTATGAATATGAACACGGCATTCCCGGAGAGAAGCTGACCGCCAAATGGTATCGCCTCGATACCGCATCAAAGAAACCATTTGCCTCTGCATCGGCAAAACTACAAAAACGTAGCGACAAGGGGCAATTCTCGTTCACACCCGATAAAGCCGGCTGGCGACAGGGGCTCTACCGAGTTGTCATTGAGGGGCGGGGCAGATCACTCACCGAGGTCGATTTTGTCATCGGCTTACCACAACCAGCTAAATTGCCTGAGCAGCTCATTACTCCCTTGCCTGTACAGGTTGAAGTGGCATCGATCGATTTTAGTGTTGAAGAGAATGCACCAAAACTGGTCGAGGTGGAGGCGGCACCACGTCCTCGTGTGGCCACCAGTCGACCTCCACAGGAGGTGGGCGTTGCACCCGAGGTGAAACGTCCCAAGGTCTCTGCTGCGACTACAACGCCTAAAAAGAGTGTGAAGTCACCCCCCGTGCCGGCGATTAAAATAGTTGATGCCTACCTCGCCAAAAAACTTGGCAAGAAGGGGCCGAAGGGTAAGAGCAAGAAGTTCTCAAATGCGTGGCGCAGGCTGGTGTTATGGGCCAAGATCGATGCCCCGCAGGGGGGGGGAAATCATTGCCCACTGGTATCTGCCCGGACGTAAGGGAGCGGTGAAACGCACCACGCTGAAGTTGAAATCGGGGCGCTCTGAAGTGGCATTCTGGCTCAAACTGAAAACGGCTGAGGAGACGCTGCCAGTCGGTAAGGCGTGGGTCGATCTCTCAGTGGGTAAAAAACGGCTCAAGCGGGTGAAATTCAAGATCCGTCAGGCGGGACTGTTTGAATCGCTCGGCGATACGCTGGAGCAGGCGGGTGATGAACTGGAGTCTTTGATTGAGGAGATGGATAAGTGATGAGTCATCTATCTCGACTACTGCTGTGCGTACCAATGCTGGCGCTATTTGCATCAAGCCCCACATTGGCAAAGGAGGATTTCTTCCGCGACTGCATTATCCAGGATGTCGATGAGACAGGCATGGTGCGGGTTTTCAATCGAAAACCGGAACTGATCGAGTATCGTGAGGCGGTGGTGGTTGCCGTTTCCGAGGGTACAACACCGGAGGTGGTGGTGCGATGCGATATCGGTGCGGTCCATGAGTATTTCGGTAAACTGCCTGAGGGAAAACATTACGATATACGCATGAGTGCCACCGGCCAGCTGAGTCGTGATGTGGGAGGATTGAGTAGGAAAAAGGCAGTAATCCCGGTCAAAAGCGGTATGAATGAGGTGACCGTCACCTTTCAGGATGCCAACTTCCCGCAGGTTGGTTCCTTCTCCAAGCGCCTCTCCTTCTACGCCTTTGTCTACGATATTGAGCCGGCAGGGCGTCTACAGTCACCGATCAAGGATCCCAAGCAGAATTTTATCGCCTTTATGACCGATCGGCAGGGCAATATCTATGGACAGCTCAGCCACGACAGGAAGAAGGTGCTGGCTCGCTTCTCGCCCAGTGGACGGCTCTCGGCGAAGTACGATCTGGGCAAGGACGATCCAAAACATGGTTCTCGTGGCTATCCTCGCCCGCTCTTTGTTGATAGTCAGGGCCATCTCTACGCCATCTGGCTCGGCAATATTATCGAGTACAACAAGAGCGGAGCGTTTATCCAGTCGCACGGTACTTTTGGGTTCAGTGATCGTTTTCGAAGCGCATCCGACCTGGATGCCGATGCCAAACCGGAGATGGATCGCGATCAACCCCCCGTCTGGCAGGAGATCAACAAGTGGATCTACCACAACCCGCCCATCGTGATCCGTGACTGGGTCTACTTCATCGCCGAGGCGCGGCCACCCAAGGGTGTATCGGGCAGCCGACTGGTAGTAGCGAGGTTCTCCCCTACAGAGAGCAAACTCGAGATCGTGGCGCAGGTGGCTGGTGTCGGTAGTGACTATACCCATGCAGAGGGGATGGTTCAGGCTTCCGACGGCACACTGCACGTGAAGGTAACCGGAAAGAACTGGCTCAAGGCCGTTATCAGTGTTGCACCGGGTGATGGCAAGGTTACGCTGCTCAGAAAGCTGCCTGCCGGTAACAAACTGACTTCAATGGATGACAAGACGCTCGCCAGTGGTACCCGACGATCGTTATTGGCTGGGGATCGGCGTGGTTACTACTTCCACGCGAAACGGGTACTGCGTGACTTCAGTTATGTCGCCTCGCTGGGCCTCGAATCGCAGCATTTCCGTTACAGTCGCCCCAGGGCGGGCCGTAAACTCAAAGAGATCGATCTGCTGACGGGAAAGGCGATTACAAGTTCACGTGACAAGGCCTGGTCGAAAAATTTCTGGTTCCACCGCGGTTCGATCTACGTCAGCTACATGGATATGCGTATTGCGCGCTTCTCACTGCGCGGTGGCGGTGGAGGTGCACCAGCACCGGAGACGATCCATGTCAAAAAACAGGAGCTATCACCAAGCTTTGAGCTGGTGCGTAGCGGTGCCACGTTTGAGCAGGGTATCGTGCTCGACGGTGCGACGGCTGTCTCAATGGAAGTGCGTTTCAGCGATGGCGAGGGTGAAGCGGTTGTCGGAGAGAGGGTCGATCTCTCGTTCTGGGAGCGGTTGCCGCAAAAGGGTGAGCTGCGTTTCCCCAATGGTCAGGTTACTGATGGTGAGGGTCGTATGCTGGTGGAGTATCTTCCACCACGAATAACACAGGAGGTGATGCAGGCGGGCAAGTGGGCGCCACAGGTGCGCTTTACCGCACGTGCCAAGCTCAAGAAGCAAGAGCTTGTGGTGCAGGTGAAGGCGGGTCTGCTCGGCCTTGCCGAGCTTGAACTGCAGCTTGAACGTAATGGCTACGCCCCACAACAATCGATTCCCATCGCGCTGGCCGATATCAACAATGGCGTTGTGAAGGGGCAGGTGGTCTATCCCGTCGGGAAGGGCGTATACGGGACAGTGGTGATGCCGGAGGTGCTGCCGATCAATGGTCTCTTTATTCGCCTTGTCGATAAAGAGAAACGGGTGTTGGTGGAGGCGCAGAGTAACGCGGATGGTCAGTTTGAACTGATCTATGGTGATCCTGCCAAGAGTGTTGGTCCTGCCGAGTTTGTGCTCTCCGAACCGCTCAAAGTGAGCGCATACGACAAGGATACCGATTACTTCGTCACCAATGCCCGTGCCGCGGTACGTGAGATGGAGAAAAAACACTACGGCTATCAGGCTGGTGCGATCAGACAGCTACTCTCTACCTACTTCCCGATGAAGATTGCAGCGGCCGCCAATAATGCGGAGGTGGAGCTGCATCGCAATCAGTTGGTCCGCGTCGGCCTGCTGATGGCAGCCCTGCGAGAAGGTGATGATCTTGCCAACCATGCGGCCGAACAGTTCGCCGATTCGCTGGTTAACGTGATGGATGGCCTCGCCAACCTGGCCAATATTGATCTGTTCGATGATAAAAAACTCAAGATTGATGAGATGTCTAAGTCGGCCGGCTTCAAGGCGGGGAACTTTGCATTGATGGGTGGCAAGGCGATTAAGGGTCGTGTTGCACAGTTCGTGATGGCACAGCTGAAGAAGAACTTCGTGTCGGTGATGCGTGGCACCGTCGCCCACCATAAACATGTTGCCTGGTACTGGTTGAAGAAGATCCTGATGAAGGGTGTTGTCGATATCGCCGGAAAACCGTGGAAGGGTCAGCTTGTGACCGGCTTGATGGGTGAGGATCGCAAGCAGGCACAAACTGCGATCACGGCAGCGGCAAATGCATGGGGCAACGGAAAGATATCCGAAAGTGGTGGTTCGAATCTGTTGATCAGGAATCGCTACGCAGAGATTGCTGAATTCAAACGTCAGGTGACCAACCAACAGCTCGACCTTGAACTCTACAAGGCCGATATCGATCTGGGTTTTGATGTGATCGGTCAGGGACTGGTGGTGATCGCCACGATCAAGGGCGGTGCCGTTGCGGGTGAACGTGTTGCAGAAGGGGTCAAGATGGTCGATAAGGGGTTCAAGGTGATTACTACCGGTGCCGAGGCCTATACCGGCTTCCAGTGGTTGCGTGACTACGACAATGCACGAGCCTCGATTGCACAGTTCACCCGTGCGGTGGTTGGGCCTTAGTTTTACGGTTCAACCCATCAGATTTCATACGGGACCATGAGATTAAATATTACCAAGGTGGTGCTCTGCTTGAGCGCATTGCCTCTGTTGTTCACAACATGTAGTGCGTTGGCAGAAATGCTCAGTTATAAGTCGATGCCGATCTCCTGGCGCAGCTCCTATGAGGTGATCCCACTACCGGCTGGCGATGAGATGGGGGTGGTCGGGTTCCACTACGACCTGATGCCGTTCAAATCACTGCCCAGCAGCTACCTCGGATTTGGTGGCTACGGTGGTGCCGTGGGTGAGGAGGGGGGCTTCTTTACCATGGGCGCGACGCTCGGCAATCGCTTTGAATTAAGCCGTCGACTCAAGCTCGATCTCGGTTATCACTTTGGTGGCGGCGGCGGTTCCGGACTGACCTTTCCTGGTGGTGGCATGATCACCCGAGCGCACGCCATGCTTGAGTTTCAACTGGGTGGTCCCTACTGGCGTATGGGTGTGGCCCACACCGATTTTCCCAACACCACAGCAAATGAGTCGTCAGATACACATCTGGTCGCAGGGCTGCGACTCGACTCGTTCAGTTGGCGACAGATCTTCGATAACAGTGAATCGGTCACTCCCTATCAGGGTGAGCTGGAACGCTATCGCATCATGCCGAGCCTGATGCACTACGCGACCGATGATGATCACCCAATGCACCGTAGTGGTATCTACACCGGTGGTGCAGGGGAGAATACCGACTTCAATCTGCTCGGTATCCAGTTTGATCACCAGTTCTCGCATTTTTTCTATAACAGCGTTGAGCTCTACGGTGCCGGGGGCGGCGGCTCAGATGGTTATGCCTCCATCTCCGCAGGACTCGGTGCCAGGGTTCCGTTGTTTGCTGGGCTCAATTGGGAGAGTAAGGCACTGCTGGGATTGGCTGGCGATGGTCGTATCGATACTGGTGGTGGATTGACGGTACACCTGATGACGGGGCTAAGTCTCGAACTCTCCGAACACTGGTACGTGAAAGCGATGGCAGGTCGCATGGCTGCACTCGAGGGTGAAATTAAGGCGGATGCCTATGAGATCGGAATTGGTTGACAGGCGGCAATACCAGTAACTGCAGCAGAATATGCAGCACTATTTGATGCTGATCAGTTCAGTCGAATCGACTGGCGTGCGGCCTTGACGCAAAAAACCTATCTACCGGACGATCACTCTCTCAACGATGAGGGAGCTGCCTATGACGATGCGCTGCATCTCATCGGGCTTGAATTGAGTATGCCGGTTAGCCAGTCGCTAAGATTACGTGGTAGTACACAGTGGGCCTATGGCGGAAATGTTGGCTCATTTGCAGAGGGGCTGTTTGGTGTTGTTTACGAGTCCGACTATAAGCTGCTTGATCGTATTGGATTGAGTGCGGGTTACGATGTCGGTGTCAGTGGAGGAGGGGATATGGATGTCGATGATGGATTTATCCATCAGGCCCAGCTAGGTCTCATCGTTCAGCTGAACGAATCACTCTCCCTGGCATTCATGGGTGGCAAGATGATGAGCTTTGGTGGTGCATTTAAAGCTGATCTATTACAGCTTCAGCTGAACTGGGATCGTACATCACTGGTTCAATAATGTTTTAGAATGGGAATGATAATCTTTTACTTTATTATTTAATAAATAACCTTGTTTTAATGACAGAATCGATCGATTGCTGTATTTTTACCTCCATCCAAAAAACCTTATATTTTATGGGTTTTGAAGATATTCGATAACCGGCAACGAAATTGGTTTATTGATGAGCTGTTTTGTAGTTTTTTGAATGCAACGAATCACTGCCTCTCTGATCTACTAATTCGGTAGTCGATTCGCTTTAAATAAGGAACATTGAAGTGAATAACACGACGAACCCTGCGTCTAGTGGTTGCGCTCGCTCAGCATATTCTCGAATTAATCATCCCAATACCTCTTCTATTCGATACCTGCTGTTAACAGCGGTTGTGCTGTTTCTGCTGCTTTTTAGTGTTTCTGCATCAGCGGCTGTTCCACCCACACCTGCGAGTAACGTAGGTGACACCGTTCTCAATCCAGTGACCGGACTCGATACCACCGTTGTCGAACTGATTCCTGCCAGCTCCGGCGAGATTCAGTATGTGGTGACCAGTGATGGTGGTTTTCTTCTGACCAAGACAACAGTTGGAGAAACCGTTCAGGAGATTGGCGGCAGTAATATCTACACGATTGTTTCTACGGGTACGAACGGTGCGGGTCATGTTGTTAGCGTCTTCTTAAAACTCGATCCGGCTGATGTCGATGAGGTCGCAACGTCTAAGGACGTGTACACCAGCTATGTCGTCGACGGTGGCGGTGGCGGCGGAGCGGGTGCTGGGGAGTTTGTTGCGCCGGTGGCCACCTCGGGTGTCATCGATGAGGTTTCAACCGGCAGAGACGGTGATGATGGTGGTAACGCCTACGGCATTGAGATCTGTTTTTTTGGCTGCTTCACGATCGGTAAGGCGGGTTCGGATGGTGACGATGGAGCGACCGGTCCGGCCATCAATCGCGTCGTGGAGACGACGCATGGCACGATCAATTCCACATCTGCGGAGACCCCCGGAATTACTGTTGCCAGCGTCGGTGGTGATGGTGGTGACGGTGGTGACGCCTATGGTGTCTTTGATGGTTATTCAGGTGGCAATGCCGGCAATGGCGGAAGCGTTTCGCTGACAAATAAGACCGACGTGTCAACCACGGCCGATCATGCTGAGGGAATCTTTGCCTATAGCCAGAGTGGCATCGCGGGTGATGGTGGTAACGGCTATATCTTCGCTGGTGGTGGTTCAGGTGGTGAGGCGCGTGATGGCGGTAGTGTAAATATCCGTAATGAGGCCGATATCAATACCTTTGGCGAGGGTTCACACGGAATCTACGGCCTGAGTGTTGGTGGTGCCGCGGGAAGTGGTGGTGATAGTTGGGGCATCGTCGGGGCTGGTGGTAGTGGTGCCGATGGCGGTAATGGTGGTTCGGTAACGATTACCAACCTCGGTACGGTTCACACGCGTGGCGAGGGTGCACACGGCGTCTTTGGTCAGAGCATCGGTGGCACTGGTGGTGACGGTGGTGATGCAGGCGGCATCGTCGCTTTTGGTGGTGATGCCACGACCGGTGGAACCGGTGGTGCAGTTTCTATAACAAATACCTCAACGGCGAAGATCTATACCGATGGGGATTACTCAGTCGGTGTGTTTGCTCAGAGCATCGGTGGCGGCGGTGGTGATGGTGGTGGTGCGGGTGGTATCGCTTCATTCGGTGCCTCGGCCGGAACGGGTGATAACGCCGGTAGTGTCGAGATAACCAATGATGCCGGTAGCCTGGTGACAACCCTGGGTATTAGTGCACACGCGGTTCAGGCACAGAGCATCGGTGGTGGTGGCGGTTCGGCCAATGCCGGTGGTGGATTGGTCTCACTGGGCGGTAGTGGAAGCTCCGGTGGTAACGGTGCGGCCGTGACCGTCACCAACAGCGGTGTGCTCTCAATCGCAGGCGTCGATGCACGCGGCATCTTTGCGCAGAGTATCGGCGGCGGCGGTGGCTCGGGCGGTGGTTCGGGTGGTCTGGTTGCGCTGGGTGGTGGCGGTTCCAGTGGTGGTAATGGTGGCACGGTGACGGTGACCAACACCGCAACGGGTTCGATCACCACTGAAGGGAGTGGTGCCGATGCCATCTTTGCCCAGAGTATCGGTGGTGGTGGTGGTAGTGGTGGGTCATCGGGTGGACTGGTTGCACTGGGTGGCGGCAGCACTGCCGGTGGCACGGGCGGTGTGGTCTCGGTGAGCAATAGTGGTTCATTGAGTACTGAAGGTGACTTGGCGCGTGGCATCTTTGCCCAGAGCATCGGCGGTGGTGGTGGTGCCGGTGGTAGTTCAGGTGGACTGGTGGCGATCGGTGGCTCCGGTGGTTCAACCAGCAACGCCAATGCGGTCACCATCGATAATGATGGATCGATCTCAACCCTCGGCAATAAATCGACCGCAATTTTCGCCCAGAGTATTGGTGGTGGCGGTGGTGATGGTGGTAGCAGCGGCGGCCTGATCACGATTGGTGGTAGTGGTGGTTCGGGTGGTGATGCCGACCATGTCACGGTGAGTCACGGTGGCATCATCTCAACGGCGGGCAACGACGCCTTTGGCATCGTTGCTCAAGCAATCGGTGGCGGTGGCGGTAACGGTGGATCGAGCTACTCCGGTTCCGTTATCGGTGGACTGGCAATCGGTGGTTCAGGTGCCTCGGGTGGTGACGGTGCCGAGGTTACCGTCACCATGGATAGCTTTGACTCAGGCGGTAGTCAGATTCCCTCAATTTTGACCACACTCGGCGACCGTTCAGTGGGTGTGTTGGCACAGAGTGTTGGTGGTGGCGGTGGTAATGGCGGCACCACGGTTCAGGCAACCGTTGGTACCTTCGCAGCGGTCTCAGTCGCACTGGGTGGTGATGGCGGTAGTGGTGGTGATGGCGGTCGAGTTGAACTCGATGGTACCGGCGGAGCAGTCACCACCAGTGGTGATAGTGCGACGGGTGTATTGCTGCAGAGTGTTGGTGGCGGTGGTGGTAATGCAGGGCTGACCGTCTCATCGGCGACTCAGTTAGGTGTCTCGGGTGGTTCCGTGTCGGTGGCGCTGGGTGGAGAGGGTGGTAGTGGTGGTGACGGCGGCATAGTCGATGTTGATAGCACCCTGAATATCAACACCTCAGGAGATCTCTCTCACGGTTTTGTTGCACAGAGCGTCGGTGGTGGCGGTGGCAATGGTGGAACCACGGTCTCTGCCTCTGCCAGCCTTGCGGCGGCGGGTAGTGGTGCTGTCTCAGTTGCGGTCGGTGGTGATGCGGGTACCGGGGGTGTCGGTGGCAACGTCGATGTAACGCTTGATGGGCAGTCACACACCCGTGGCGATCAGTCTGATGCGATAGTGATTCAGAGTGTCGGTGGCAGTGGCGGCAACGGTGGTATGACCGTAAGCGGTGCGGCAGCGGGTGCCGGTGCGGGTAGTGGTGCGGTTGCGGCCGGGGTTGGAGGTAGTGCCGGTGATGGCGATAGCGGTGGCACGGTCAATGCGCAGCTCACGGTCGATATTCAGACCGAGGGTGACGGTTCGGATGGTGCGGTTATTCAGTCGGTCGGCGGCAGTGGCGGTAACGCTGGCCTGACCATCTCTGCCGGAGCGGCAGGTGCCGGTGTCGGCAGTGGTTCGGTCTCCGTGGGTGTGGGTGGTTCGGGTGGCACGGGTGGTGATGGCAATAGTGTTACTGCCGACTACAGTGGCGACCTCTCAACCTCAGGTTCTAACGCTACCGGCATTTTGGTACAGAGCGTCGGCGGTGGTGGCGGTAACGGCGGCGGTTCAATTACCGTCACGCTGTCGGGTTCTGGCTCTGGTAGTGGTGCCGTATCGGTAGGGCTGGGTGGTAGCGGTGGTGCGGCCGGTGACGGTGGCAGCGTCAATGTCAGCGTCAATGTCAGCGGCGTTGATGATGATGGTAACGGTATCTCTACCAGTGGCAGTAACTCGAACGCCTTTGTTGCGCAGAGTGTTGGTGGTGGCGGTGGTAACGGTGGTTATTCAATCACCGCCAGTGGTGCAGCTGCTGGTACTGGTAGTGGCGCGGTGAGTGTCGGACTGGGTGGCAGTGGCAGTGGCGGCGGTGACGGTGGTGAGGTCAACGCACTCGATATCCTGGCCGATCTCTCCACCTATGGAGACGATTCGGTAGCGGTGCTGGTACAGAGCGTCGGTGGCGGTAGTGGTGGTTACAACATCTCCGGCAGCTCTGCATTCTCAGGTACCGGCAGTGGTGCCGTATCGGTAGGGCTTGGTGGCCAGGGATCATCCGGCGGTGCAGGAGGTGATGTCTCGGTAGTGACTGAGGGTACGCTCTATACCGAGGGCGATCGCTCCGCAGCGCTGATCGCACAGAGCATCGGTGGTGGCGGCGGTAGCGGAGGTTACAACATCTCTGGTAGTGCGGCGGCCGCCGGTGTCGGCAGTGGTTCGGTCAGCGTTGGTCTGGGTGGCTCAGGTGGCTCGGGTAGTTCGGCCGGAACTGTCGATGTAACCACCAGTGGGAATATCCATACCCTCGGCGAGATGTCCGTCGGCCTGCTGGCACAGTCGGTCGGTGGTGGTGGTGGTGGTGGTGGTGGTGGTGGTGGTGGCGGTGGCGGTAGTGGTGGCTACAACATCTCCGGTTCGGGCTCTGGTGCGGGTACCGGTAGTGGCACCGTCAGTGTCGGTCTGGGAGGTAGCGGTGGATCGGGGGGTGATGGTTCAACGGTGACCGTCAGCGTGACTAATGATGTCACCACTGAGGGTGACAACTCTGGTGCCGTGATCGCGCAGAGCATCGGCGGTGGTGGCGGTAACGGTGGTTATGACATCTCAGCCGGACTCTCGGGCGCGGCAACCGGTAGCGGCAGTGTCGCCGTCTCAATTGGTGGTTCGGGTGGAACGGGTGGAGTGGGCGGTATCGTCGATACCAGCGTCACCGGCACTATCGCGACTTCAGGTGATAACTCCGTTGCGGTGCTCTCACAGTCAGTGGGTGGCGGAGGCGGTAATGGTGGTCTCTCTGTAAGCGGCACTATCTCTGGTACGAGTACCGGTAGTGGATCGGTATCGGTAGGTCTGGGCGGCAGCGGTGGTAGTGGTGGTGCATCAAATAGTGTGACCTCAACGGTTGAGGGTAGCGTGACGACTCAGGGTAATAGCGCCTCGGGCGTGGTTGCGCAGAGTATCGGTGGTGGCGGTGGTAACGGCGGTATGTCGGTGGCTGGTGCGCTCTCCGGAGCAAGCAGCGGCAGTGGTGCCATCACGGTTGGTATCGGCGGCTCGGGCGGCTCGGGTGGGCTCTCGGGTGATCTGCTCAGTAGTGTGACCGGATATGTTCAAACCGGAGGTGATGATGCCATGGGCGTGCTGGTGCAGAGCATCGGCGGTGGTGGCGGTAGCGGTGGTAATACTGTCTCCGCTTCGATATCAGCGGTCAGTACCGGTAGCGGTGCGGTTGCTGTAGGTATCGGTGGTTTTGGTGGCGGTGGTGGTCAGGCGGGTGCTGTTGATAGCACTGTGACCGGCGGTGTTGTCACCAGCGGTGATCGTGCAAGCGCAATCCTGGCGCAGAGTGTTGGTGGCGGTGGTGGTGCCGGTGGTAATAGCGTCACAGGTGCGGCGTCGTTCAGCAAGAGTAATGGTGGCGTGGTCGGCGTCGGCGTCGGTATCGGTGGATTTGGTGGTGATGGTGGTAATGCCGGCAGTGTCATCAGCCGTGTTACGGCAACCGAGGCGCGGCCCGTTATCGCAACTGCGGGTGATGATGCCAGTGCCGTAGTGGCACAGAGCATCGGTGGCGGTGGTGGTAATGGTGGCACCAATATCTCAGGCACGGCCAATATAACGGGTAATAGCGGTGCCTCAATCGCCGTCGGTATCGGTGGTTTTGGTGGTGGTGGTGGCGATGCTGGTGATGTCACCCTCGACAGTAGTGGTGTAGTGAATACCAGTGGTGCCAATTCACACGGGGTGATGGCGCAGTCGCTCGGTGGCGGTGGTGGTAACGGCGGTACCAATATCAGTGGCGCACTCTCGCTCAGTAATACTGGAACCGGTGGTTCGGCTGCGATCGGTATCGGCGGCTTCGGCGCGGGTGGTGGTGATGCGGGCAGTGTTGATCTCGACTTTGATGGAACCGTCTCGGCACTAGCGCGAGAACTGGTGGCAGAGTCGATCGATCCCGAGACCGAAGAGGTTATCCCTGCGCATTACGTCACCAAAGCGGCTGGCGGCTCACACGGTGTCGTCGCGCAGAGTATCGGTGGTGGTGGAGGTAACGGTGCGATCAACATCAGCGGTGGTGTCTCCTACAGCAAGGGTGGTGATGGCCACGCACTGGTGGTCGGTGTTGGTGGCTTTGGTGGTGATGGTGGATCGGGAGGTGGTGTCGACCTGACGGTGACTGGTGGTGAAACGATCGACTCCTTTGGTGATGAACACTCGGCACTGCTGGCACAGAGCGTTGGTGGCGGTGGCGGTAATGGTGGCATCAATATCAGTGGAGGGATGACCTCAGATGCACCGATCGTCTTTGGTCTGGGTGGTCTGGGTGGTCTGGGTGGCGATGGTGGCACGGGTGGTGACGTGACGCTCGATGCCGTGGCTGATACCTCATCCTGGGGGCGTGGCTCTTCAGCGATTGTCGCCCAGAGTATCGGCGGTGGCGGTGGTAACGGTGCGCTTAATATCAGCGGATCGATGTCGATCAGCAAGGAGAGTACAACACCTGCCGTGACAGTTGGCATCGGCGGTTTTGGCGGTATTGGTGCGGTGAGTGGCGATGTCCTGATTGGGCATGAGGGCACGGTAGTCACCGAGGGTGACTGGGCTCACGGTCTGTTCGCCCAGAGTATCGCTGGTGGCGGTGGTAATGGTGGCATTAATGTCGCCGCAGGTGGCGCTTTGGCCGATTCGGCCAACTCTGGAGATACGAGTGATTTCACCCTGGTTGCCGGTCTCGGCGGGCATGGTGGTGATGGCGCAGATGCCGGTCTTGTAACAGTAGTGACAACCGGTGCAATTACTACCGTGGGTGAGTATGCCCGGGGTATCTACGCCCAGAGTCTCGGTGGTGGTGGCGGTACCGGTGGAATTAACATTAGCGCCAATGTTGCGCAGAAGAGTTCCCCGATTAGCATCGGTGTCGGTGGCTTTGGTGCCGGTGGTGGTGACGCTAATGCCGTTGATGTAAGACGTGGTACAGCTGAGAGTGATGCTGGTCTTATCTCAACCAACGGTAAGGGCAGTATCGGTATTGAGGCCTCCAGTATCGGCGGTGGCGGTGGTGATGCCGGTATCAACCTGATGCTCTCAGCAACCTTTGCCGATGGCAGTGGCGGGGGAGCCCCCGATCTGGACCCTGCGCCTGATAGTGGCTCCACTCGCACCCATCCGACCTATCCCGGTATCGATGAGAGCGTCTTCTCAAACTTCGACAGCGTGATCGACGAGCTAAACAGACGCAACGGTCACACCGATCCAGATCCCGATCCCGATCCCGATACGCCTGATTCAGCCGATAAACCCGCCTATGCGATACAGCTGGCAATCGGCGGTGCCGGTGGCGAGGCGGGTCATGGAGAGCGTGTCGATGTCGATAACTACGGCAATATTCTGACCCAGGCCGATTTTAGTCAGGGTGTGCTGGCACAGAGCATCGGCGGTGGTGGCGGTAACGCCAATTTCAATCTGGCGCTGGCCTATGCGGATAAGAGTGAGGAGAACCTCGGTCTCAACGTCGCCATCGGTGGAGCCACGGGAGATGGTGGTAACGGCGAGGAGGTTACGGTCGATCACGTCGGCATCATCGAGACCTACGGTGTCGGTTCGACCGGCATCCTGGCGCAGAGCATCGGTGGTGGCGGTGGCAACACCGGTATGGATATCGCCTATTCGAAACAGAGTGGCGGTAAGGTCGGCATCTCGATCGGTCGCATGGGTGGTACAGGTGGTTTTGGCTCTGATGTGGCAGTTAGCTCAGACGGTACGGTCCATACCTTTGGTGATGATGCCTTTGGCATCCTCGCACAGAGTGTCGGTAACGGTGGTGGCAATAGTTCATCGACCAGTGTCTCGGGCAGTCTACCGAAATCGTCCGACGCACCGATTCACGGCTTCGGTGTCGCTATCGGCCTTGAGGGTGGTGTTGGTGGTGCAGCGGGTCGCGTCGATGTTGATGCCTCAGGTGCTGTTGTGACTGAAGGCGATGGTTCGCACGCAGTTTTTGCTCAGAGTGTTGGTGGTGGCGGTGGTAACGGTGGTAATGCGACTGGTGCGACATTCAAGTCGACCAAGGCAGCACTCTCGCTCGGTGGTGAGGGCGGCGAGGGCGGCATCGGTGGGGTGATCTCGATTGTTAGTGAGGCGGGTGTACAGACCAGCGGTGAAGCGGCGATCGGTATTCTGGGTCAGAGTATCGGCGGTGGTGGCGGTACCGGTGGCATGGGCCGTGCGGGTGGTCCCCAGCCGCAGGCCAATAGTCTCTACATTACCATGGGTGGAGCGGGTGGTACCGGCGCATCGAGCAGTGAGGTGACGGTTGATAACAACGGTATCGTGGTGACCGATGGCACCCTCTCACACGGCATCCTGGCACAGAGTCTTGGTGGTGGTGGTGGTATAGCCGGAATCACCGCAAATCTGCTGACGGCCACCGCAGATAAGGCAGATAGTACCCAGTACTCGCTCTCATTGGCGATGGGTGGAGATGGTGGCGATGGCGCAGTCTCTGGTGCTGTTGAGGTGACCAATAGTGGCGCGATCCAGACCATCGATGATCAATCGGTGGCGATCTTTGCTCAGAGCATCGGTGGCGGTGGCGGTGGTGGTAATGCGAGCCATGTCATTAGCAGTGTTCGTACGGCTAACGGCACCAGTGATCAAAACTCGAACAAGATCGGTTTGACGATTGGTGGCAGCGGTGGCACGGGTGCTGCTGCCGGTCGTGTTGATGTCTCTAATCTGGTCGAAGAGGGTGAGGAGAACTCCGGGCTGATAATCACGGCGGGTGATGGTTCGCACGGCATTATGGCGATGAGTGTTGGAGGAGGTGGCGGTAACGGTAGTACCACAACAACCTTTAGCCACACCTCTGGCACATCGGCATCGGCAATCAACCGTTCGCTCAGTTTCAGCATGGGTGGTGCAGGTGGTACAGGTGGCATCGGCACCGATGTCGGTGTGATAAACGAAGGGGGTATATTCACCTCGGGTGCAGCGGCGCATGGCATCGTGGCGCAGAGCATCGGCGGTGGCGGTGGCAATGGCGGCTCAGCAACCTCGATTAATACGGTGCTGGGGGCTGTTAAAGAGCAGAGCAATGAGATCGCTTTCGCCATCGGCGGTAGCGGTGGTGACGGTAATGCTGCTGGAAGTGTCTCGGTCGATAACAGTGGCTCGATCGAGGTCACCGGTGAGGGCTCCTACGGTATCTTTGCGCAGAGTGTGGGGGGCGGCGGCGGTAGTGGTGCCTATGCAACGGCCAGCTCCGGTTTCAATCAGGAACAGATGCTGCTTGATGGTGCGATCGGAGGCTGGGGCGGTGATGGTGCTGACAGTGGCGATATCACCATTGATCACACCGGTTCGATCGTCGTTGATGGTGATAATGGCTACGGTATCTTTGCCCAGACGGTTAGCGGTGGTGGCGGCTCTGCCGGTATCGCCATCTCCCGTTCACTCTGGACGGCTGCAGACTATGTGCTGCCTCTGCTGCTGGGTAGTAAAGATGGCAGTAACGGCGTTGCGGGTAGTGTCACGGTTAACTCATCCGGCACTATCGCCGTTACGGGCGATAACAGTCAGGCGATCTTTGCCCAGTCGGTCAACGGCGGCGGTGGTGATGTTGAACTGTTCCTCGATCTAAGCCAGAACGCTGCTGAGCATGGTGACGATAGCGTCGTGCTTGATCCCAACGACGGTTTTGTCGATGAGGTGATAGCCTTTATCACCACTCCCATTACCCTGGGTACCGAGTGGGTGGAGGATGCGATTGGCAGCGCCATTGAGGCGAGTCATGTCGGTGATCTGATCTCCTGGGGTGAGAACGCCTCGGCCAGCATTACGCAATCGATCGGTGGTGGTGGCGGAAGTGGCACCATCGAATTGGGTGCTGATGGTGATGCTCAGGCCAATGTGACGATTAATCTCGGTAGCAGTAACTCCAGTAACAGTGGCGGTGGCAATGTCTCTGCCACCAGAACAGGTAACGTCTACACGCTCGGTGATCTCTCCGATGGCATCAATGTGCAAAGCATTGGAGGAGGAGGTGGGCAGGTCTCAGTGGTCGCCAATCTGCCCGCAACGACTACGACAGCAGCACCAGCGCGCGCAAAACGTTACAAGGCACAGGGCGCAGCGCCGGCAGCAGCACCTGTCTACAACACCATCACACTCGGTGGCGACGGCAGTGTAGGTGATCATGGAGGTGTGATCGACCTGACCTACAGCGGTGATGTTGTGACGGCCGGTATTCGCTCGCCAGCTATTGTGCTGCAGAGCATCGGTGCAGGTGGTGGTGACATCCGTTCCACTGGAGTGGAAGATCTGGAGGTTGTCTTTGGTGCCACGGGTAGTTCGGTCGGAAATGGCGGCGCTATCACACTGGTCAATAGTGGTGTAATCGGGACCGAGGGTGAGCTTTCACACGGCATTGTTCTGCAATCGATTGGCGGCGGTGGCGGCCTGGTGCTGACTGACCAGGATGAGGCCGACATCGTCTATCGGTTCAACAGCGATAACAGTGGCAATGGTGGCGATATTACCTTCACCCAAACGGGTGAGATCAATGTCTCGGGTGATCGCTCTATCGCGGTTGTGGCTCAGAGTCTCGGCGGTGGTGGCGGGATGGTCGATCGTCTCTATGCCGGCAGCGCTGGTGGTAGTGGTATGGCCGGTGCAATCTCGCTCGATCTCACCGGCAATGTAATTGCCAGTGGTAGTGAAGGTGTGGCGATCTTTGCCCAGTCTGAGGCAAACGACGGTAACGGTAATATCGAAATCACCCTGGCAGCCGAGTCGCTGCTCTATGCCGGTGAGGATGGCGCGGGTGTCTGGCTCTCCGGAGGTGCTACCAATCGGGTAACGAACTACGGTTCGATGATGACCTTCGATGAGCTGGCAGCTTCTACGTTGCTTGGCTCAACGGGTGATGACCGAATCGATAACTACGGACTCATCTACGGTCAGTTCGATCTGGGTGGTGGTGCAAACAGCTTCAATAACCATGAGGATGCGATCTTTGTCTCAGGGCCAACCCTTTCGCTGGGTGGTTGGGAGAACCTGATGCTCAATGATGGTCTGCTCTATATCGGTGATACTGGATTGGCACAGCCGACCACGCTGAGTGGCAGCTTCACCCAGTCTGCAACGGGAATCACCTATGCGGAACTCGATTTTGGTACCGATTTGATCGACAACATCGCGATGAGTGGTGCAGCCGATCTGGCGGGTGAGATCGATGTGAGGCTGCTTAACCCACAGCTGGTGCCGAGTGGAGTGTTCCAGAAGGATATCTTTACCGGTGAAGAGGGCGTGACAGACAGCGGTATGTTCCTGACTACCGCGCCATCGATGGTCATCACCTATGAGGTGAACTACCCAACGGCCAATAGTGCGGTGCTCGACTATGAGGTCGACTTCTCGCCAAGCGGCATGAGCGACAATCTCAATGAGGTAGGCGACTACTTTAACCGGGTACAGGCGGCGGGCAGCACTGAGGCACTGGCCGATACCGTGGTCAATCTGCTCTATACCGATAACATGGAAACCTACCGCAATACCCTCTCGCAGATGTCGCCAGACTTCTACGGTGCACAGCAGGTGGGACTGATTAGTGGTAGCCAGGAGTTTGGCCAGCGCATGATGAGCTGCAAACAGACGGATGGCGCCTATCGCTTCAATCGTGAAGGGAGCTGCAGCTGGGGTGTGGTTGAGAAGGGCGAGGCGGTACACAGCGCCTACGGTGACTACAAGCAGATCGATCACACCAGCCAACGTGTTGCCGTGGGTGCACAGCAGCGACTGGAGAATGAGTGGTCGGTCGGTGTTGGCTTCTCAAACGAAGGCATTCACTCCAAGGGCTTCAACGGTCAGTGGGTCTCTGAAGGGGTGTCACGACATCTTGGTCTGGCACTGAAGCGCAGTTATGGCCCGACCAAGCTGGCCGCCGCACTCTCCTACGGCTGGAACAGCAGCGATACTGAGCGTACCGGTGTGGTAGTCGATCCCTTTGCCACCGTGGTAGAGCGTGAGACCGATGCCCTGGGTGCGTTACTGCGCCTCTCCTACGACTTTGAGAGTGAGCGCAGCTACTTCAGGCCCCAATTCGATATTGGTCTGACCCGTGTTACATCTGAGACCGCCAATGAGACAGGGGCGGGTCCGCTTAGTCTGACCTTCTATGAGCACGATGAGACGCTCGGTTGGGTGAGGCCAGCGGTCGATTTCGGTCACGAGGTGGAGTTTAACTCGGGCGACAGACTACGCCTGTCGGCCAATCTGGGGGCGCAGTTCTATATCGATGAGCCAACCACATCGGTCTGGGCGGGTCTAGAGGGGGCGCCAGATGGAATTGATCCGATGATTGTGGCGATTAATCTGGGTGATACCACCTACCACAGCTCACTGAGCCTCGACTATCTGACGCGCGAAAACTACACCGTACAGCTTCAGTACGGCATGATTCGGTCGGATCGAATCGATGCCAGACGTGGCATGATCAAGCTGAGTCTGCCTTTCTAGATTCAGTGAACAGGGAATTAAAAAGGTGGCGACGGGTGTCGCCACAAAAATGCTCGGAGATACGAGCTACTAACTCTAGGCATGACCTCCAGGGATTGGAGGTCTATCGATCTTGAAGCGGGCCGATTGGCGTACTACGAATGAATCGCTGTTCTAACAATTGGGCTGAATTTTAACGGAAGCCCGGTCTCAAACGGGTCCGAGAAATGAGTTCTGCTGCCGGCGGTGATTAAAGGTTTGGTTCAGTTGGTGTATTGTTGGTTCTTAGACTTGTTCAAAACATGAATGTTGCCTCTGGAATACAGGGAGAAATACCGGGGGCGGTAGAGTAGTCGCTGATCATGAACGAAAACATAATTCTTAAACATCTCAATCTGCTGCTGGTAGATGACAATCGCCACATCCATGCAGAGCTGAACGCGCTCTTCTCCACCATCTTTAAATCGATCTCACTCGCCTACGATGCCGAATCGGCATTGGAGATGTTTGCTACTGATTCATTCGATGTCGTCATTACTGATATTGAGATGCCCGGTATTGATGGTCTGTCATTGATTGAGAAAATCCGCGCCAGAAATTGTGAGATTCCGGTCATCGTGCTCAGTGCCTATACCGATAAAGAGTATCTGTTTCGGGCGGCCAATCTACAGATTGATGGCTATATCACTAAGCCCCTCAGTTTTAAGAAGCTTGAGCCGGTATTAAAACGCGTTGCCGCCCGTTTGGAGCGACTCATAAAAGAGATCGCAATCTCCGATGAGATCACCTACCAACCACTTTTCAAACTGCTCTTCGTCGATGGCGAAGAGGTTAGCCTCGGTGGTAAAGAGTGCCAGCTGCTTGAGCTGTTGTTGTCCAATACCCATCGAGTTATAGGCAAGCCGGAGATCAGTAAAACTATCTGGCCGAATGAGCTGGTGACCGAGTCTGCATTGAAGAACCTGCTCGGTGAGTTGAGGAAGAAGCTGAAGTACAGTGTCATCTGTAACCATCCAGGTCGAGGCTGGGTGTTGATGACCAAGTCGGCGTGAAATCTATCGGCTTCACAGCTCGTTCACTCGTAGCACTGCTCTCTTTACTGATAGTCACCCCTCTAACAGCTGCTGACAGTGTCAGGCTTCAGCTCAAGTGGACACACCAGTTTCAATTCGCCGGTTATTACGCGGCCGAGGCGCTCGGCTACTACCGTGATGCCAATCTGGAGGTCGAAATTATAGAGGGGAGTCCCGATATAAATACGGCCGAGGTGGTCCTCAAGGGGGATGCCGAATATGGAGTTGGGAGCAGCAGTCTGCTTCTGCTGCGTGAAGCGGGGAAACCGCTTGTGGTGCTCGGGGTTCTCTTTCAACACTCCCCATATGTGCTTATCTCACGGCGTGATAGCGCTTTGCAGAGCCTTCACGATCTGGTCAATAAACGTTTAATGATCGAACCTCTGGCCGATGAATTGATCGCCTATCTTAAAATTGAAGGCCTTGATCGAGGTCTGGCAGACATTCGAGAAGGTGAACACAATCTCGAAAGTTTTATTGCCGGTGAGGTTGATGCCATCTCCGCCTATGTCACTAGCGAACCCTATGCGCTCAGACAAAGAGGGGTGGATATTAATATCTATTCACCTCGTTCTGCCGGTATCGACTTTTATGGCGATAACTTTTTCACTACCGATGATGAGTTGTTGAACCATCCAGATCGCGCTGCGCGTTTTCGTAACGCCAGCCTCAAGGGATGGCGTTACGCAATGGACCACCCAGAAGAGATTATTGATCTGATTCTGAATGAGTACTCAAGCACGAGGAGCAGGGAGGAGCTGGTCTACGAGATGGAGTCGATGCAGAAACTCATCCACCCCGAGCTGATTGAACTCGGTTATATGCTGGATGGTCGCTGGCAACATATTGCTGAAACCTATGCCACGCTTGGAATGTTGGGTGGTGAAGTGGATCTGGATGGTTTTCTCTACAGAGAAAATGGCGGCCAGGATTATCAGCTCGCCTACAGGGTGGCGGCGGTCGCTTTCTCGGTTCTTCTGGTGACCATTATATTGAGTCTGAGATTTTCATCACTCAATAAAAAACTACTACGACTGCTTCACGTAAAGTCGAAATTTGCCAATATCGGTGAATCGGTCAATCACATCTCACACCAGTGGAAACAGCCGCTTAATGATCTGGGGCTGCAGGTAATGCTGCTTGAGCAGACGTTGTTCAATGAACCTATCTCTGAAGATAGTAAAAAAATCGTGAGAAGGGCGACAGCGAAGAGCCACGATCTCCTCGAGTTTATGGCCGGTACGGTCGATGTGTTTAGCGGTTTGATGAAAATGGGTGGAGAGAGCATCGACTTCTATCCAGATTCTATCGTGCGCAAGGCGCTGAGTTTCGTAAGTGATGCCTTCGAACTCGACGGCATTGTGATTACGTCAAGTTTTGATGATGGTGTGCAGCTTAACGGCAATCCTGCTGAGTTTGCCCATGCCGTGCTGGTGATTCTCAATAATGCCCGCGACGTATTTATCGAACGCGGCACCGACTCTCCACGGATCGCTGTGAGATCACGAATGACGGCCAATGGTCACTATCGGCTCGTGATCTCCGATAACGGTGGTGGTATTACCGTTAAACCTGTCGAACGGGTCTTCGATCTGGGGGTGAGTGACAAGAAGAATGATGAGTCTGGTGTGGGACTATATATCGCTAAAAAGCTTATTGAAGAGGGTTTTGGTGGAAAGGTAATAGCCAGCAATAGTCAGGATCAGGATGGTGCGCTCTTCAGTGTCACTATTCCTGGACATGTTCAGTCGGTCTAGTTATCGAACGTGCAGTGCGCTGTTAACGTAAGGATTGCGTGCTACTCTTCGGTGCTGATAGTTGCTAACGCTGCCGGGATATGTCGCGTCACTCCCCAAAATTCTCATTCAAAAATATAAGGTTAAGGCTAAAGGCCTTACTTATCCCAGATAGTCTCTATCTGAAACATCAGTATAAAAAGACCTTCAGCAAAGTGGCGCAATTAAACCCGCCTGAAACTATCAATGAGTTTATCTTGCAGAGGAAACTCTACGATAGAAATCCCCGCTATACAGAGTGCTCCGATAAGTATCGGGTTAGAAGCTGGGTTGAAAAAGTCGCCGGAGAGGATTGTTTGGTACCGCTGCTAGCAGTGTCCGACGATGTTGATGAGATCAATTATGCGTCGTTGCCGGAACCATTTGTGATTAAAGTTAATCACGGCTGTGGCCAGAATATGATCGTGCGCGAAAAATCGGAAGTTGATTGGTTGTCAGCCAAACGACAATTAAAGGGTTGGATGCGTAATAGTCACTATCTCAATACCCGTGAGTGGCAGTATAAAAACATTCAACCGATGGTCGTGGTTGAGGCCCTTTTGAGTGAGGGTGGAGAGCTACCCAAAGACTATAAATTACACTGTTTTAATGGTGTTGTTCGATACATCGCGGTTGTGCACGATCGTGAACACAAGGCGTCAGTTTCGTTCTATGACCCGCAGTGGAACTATCTTTTCATTGAATGGGGTCGCTATGAGATGGGTCCGAAAGAGAAGAGACCGGAGACTCTGGATGAGATGGTTGGTCTGGCGCAAAAGCTTTCACAAGAGTTCGACTATGTGAGAGTCGATCTCTATAGCGTTGCTGGCCAGGTCTATTTCGGAGAGTTAACCTTCACACCGCTAAATGGATTGAGCAAATTCAATCCTGAAAAATATGATCGGATTTTCGCTCAGGCATTGGAAAGTAGCGGAAGCTCTGTTTGATTGCCGATAGCAAGGGCGCGGTGATTCGGGTCTGACAACCTGAGGGTGTTCAGGATAATGTCTCTTTCAGAGTGACCGATATAACGTTTTCCCCAGCTGTGCCCGTTCTCCGTCGCTTCTACATCTAACGCCTGTTGGACAGATTCGACCGATCCCCACGACAACAGCTGCTCGCACAGCTCACTCAGCATCTCGAGCATGATCTCCTGGTTGGCACTTCGGATCTCAGCGTAGTTCGTGAGCGGTGATAGCTCTCGCTTTCGAGTGCGAATGACCCTGCCGTTATCGATCACATCGGCGGCATTTTGCCAAAGTCGTGGGGGTTGCTGAAGATAATGCAGTGTGCCGCCGTGCTCCGGATGGCCCTCTATCAATGGTATGTGGTCGTGACCAACACCGCGGATGGTCGGCAACGCGGGATGTAGATTGAGCGGGAGTCCGAGAAAGGGAAAATCATCATGTTCGAAGATGAAGTCATTATAGAAGGATATGGTTATGTCCCAGTGCTTCTGACGTAGTGCTTGGTGAAGTGGTGCTTTGGGTGTGCCTTTGTTCCAGATTAAATGCTCTGCATTGGGAAAATAGGTTAAGAAGCGTTGCCAGCCTCGGTGACTACCGAGCTGTGGGTCGCCAAAAAAGAGGATGTTTCTGGAGTGTTGGTCGATCTTAGAATGCATTGCATGTTGGTTGCTGTTATGCGTCGATTCACGCTGGTGAGACATGGGTCTAGCCCCGTAACGTCGAAGATATATACCCTGATCGAGAGGGAGTTAGCCCCTCTTTTCTATCCGCTAATAATCGGGTCCATGAGTAGACAGAGAGATATGGTGACGAGGGGCGGACTCTCAAAAGTTCATCTGTAAGTCGATGAAACCATAGATTATCAACGGCGTTGGGGGAAGTCCACGATGGCAATAGAGTCGATATGAAAGCCTCTTTAGCTATAGGCAAGTAGTAGCGACAGATTAGTTCTGAGTTCATTGGTCAGTACACCACCCGTGCCGGTCATCTTCTCGAGTTCCCCGAGTGTGACCCAGCAGCTGTTCTCATGTTTCAGGAGAACAGTCTGTGCTTCTCCTACGGCAATGCCATATCGACATCTGTTCTGGTAGAAGCGTCCCCCCTCATCGGTCTGTTCCAGAGAACATATCAAGTCTGCATTCAATAGAGCTAAACTGAGCTCGTTAGGTGTGTATTTATGCCCCCCCTTACCAGACTGCATTGAGGGGCCAAACTCTACCCTGTTATTAAAACCAGGTTCCGGATATGCGGTGATGGAGACCATGGCGGTGCCATCGATTAATGCGATGTAGAGCAGGCACTCTTCAATTTCGTTGCGCATTAGTAGTGGTTGTTGCCAATGGGTGACCTCGCGGCTAGGGATCTGCACATCGAAATAGTTAACGACAGACTCTCCTTGCTCTGTCTCAATGCCCAATTCTGAAAGAGTGTGATGCTCCATCGCTTCAAGCCCCTTAGGTGAGTAACTGGATCTGTGGGTGCTATTAAAGGTCTTGAGTAGGTTGAATGCCTTCTCGATTCGGTTGCTGTCTACTGTCTGGTAAGAGCGAGCGAGAGCGTGGTTAAGCGATGAGGGGAGTAGTGGATTACTAAACGGCTGTGCACGATCTTTAAAGAGTAGATCCCAACAGCTAGTTGCAATGACAGATCGCGCATCTGTATTAATTGAGTAACTCTCACGGAGAGCCGCTTTAATCTGGCTCGTTGATAGCCATTCATGATTGGACGACCGATAGCTGTGCTCTGAGAGCTCCTGTTCTGAGAGCAGTACCTTTTCGTTACGATTGAACTTGTTGAGGAACTTAGAGCCTTGTTCAGATGCGGAAACGGCTGCTAACTTATCTTTGCCAGTAAAATATTCGAGAAAGGGAGTCGACTTTCCTTTATGAACCTGTTCATAATTGGAGCGAGTCGCCTGGACAGTTGGCGATAGTTGAGAAATTGGAGCGTTGCCTGGCTCCTCCTTGTGTTGAACCAACCAATACAGTTCGCCGCTCTCCTCTTTTAGAAGGTAGCCGAGTAAACCTATTTCGGGTTGATCAATCATGACGTGCTCTTCATTGCCGTCTTGAATGCAGGCTATGGAGAAAAATCTACCGGTGTCGTGTCTAATGACACCTCGGTCTAGTTGCCAATTATCACAATCAGAAAAATTAATACGTCGGGTTAAGTTGGTCATCGTCTGTTTATTATTGTTTTGATTACACGATTAATTCTCTCAGCGTTAGGAAATGCGCTCATCTTCTCTCCCGTTCTCCTTGATAAGGTTCTAAGAGCATTTCTTTGCTCTTTACCTGGGCGAAGTGTCTGTTTGCTTGGGAATAGCCTGATTCCCGATGCTAACCATAGCTTGTGATGCACCAATAGTAACTTATCGAATAGCGATACATTTAGGTGTCTGCCCATGTGCCGTCTTACCCTGTTTCCGCTCAATTCACTCTTTATCAAGTCCTCGTCAATCGAATTCCTGATGATCTCTACCGGAGTGTTATAAAAGAAATCGAATAGGCTGCTTAGGCTGTGGTCGTATTCATAGAGACCGCTTTCGGTAGTCGGTTTTTTTGTGCGTAAATCAAATTTTAGCGATGTCACTTTTTTCCCAAAGCTGAGTTTCGTCCCTTTTTGAAGTGCACGCTGAAGCCACTCCATAACTGGTGTGTAGTTGGTGGTGTCAGGTGGACTAAAATGCCCAATGAATTTTGCTGTCGCGGTCTCGATGACCCATGCGCTGACTGGTTCGTACAAGCTGTTAGGGCCGTGCAGGCATCGCCATATAGCCTCTGGGTGATTGAGTTCTGAAAATGTCCAGCGACCAAGAGTGAGAGCATCTTTGTCGTCATCGAAGGCGTGTGAAAATGCCGTTTTTCCTAGATAAAACTGACTCTCCTCATCGTGTAGGGTCTTTAAAGCTGTTTCGAGATGGTCAGAAAGCCAGATGTCATCATGATTCATAAAAGCGATGAAGGCACTTTCGGCGAGTGAAATGCCAATGGAGTTGGGTCCGTACTGATTGCCAAAGCGCTGAGGAAGATTGATCCACTCAACACGCTTGTCTTTAATGTTTAACTTGGTCTTGAATTCGGCAGGGCAGTGGTCACAGATAATGAGGGTCTGCCAGTTGCGGTGTGTTTGCTGGTAGATGCTCTCAAGCGCCAAGCTGAGTGCCATTGGACGGCCATAGGCGGAGATAATTATGGTGACACAGTCATCTGGACTCATCGTGCACTCAATAGGGTTGAGAGGTGCTGCTATGAGGCACTGCCAGCGAGTAGATGAAGCCTTGTCTCGACTCTCTCGTGTAGAGCGCCAAGCGTCTTGTGTGATGACGCTATAGTTATTTGGTGCCGAGGGACGGACTCGAACCGTCAAGGTGTTTCCACCGGCGGATTTTGAATCCGCTGCGTATACCAATTTCGCCACCCCGGCAGCGGCGACCTAGTATACGGAAATGTTCTGTTTCGGCAACTGGTGACTCGCAAGCCCTGGGTGAAGTTGTTAACATCGCGCGCCTATGAAACGCACCGACTTCCATTATGACCTCCCCGATGAGCTGATTGCGCAGCGTCCGCTTCCTGAGCGTAGCGCTAGCCGTCTGTTGGTGCTCGACGGTGAGAGAGGTAGTACTCAGGATCTGCAGTTTGAGTCGGTGGTCGATCTACTTCAGACTGAAGATTTGCTGATTTTCAACAATACTCGAGTCATTCCAGCTCGCCTCTATGGGCAGAAAGAGAGTGGCGGCAAGGTTGAGGTGTTGATTGAGCGGGTGGTTGATGAGCACCATGCGCTGGCCCATATACGATCCAGTAAATCACCCAGGCCGGGCTCTCGTCTGCGCCTGGAGAATGCCTTTGATGTAGAGGTGACAGGTCGCCAGGATGCGTTGTTTGAGCTGCGTGTCGATTCAGAGAAGCCGCTGCTTGAGTTGCTAGATCGTCACGGTCACATCCCGCTGCCTCCCTATATAGAACGTGCTGCGGAGCAGGATGACCTATCGCGCTACCAGACAGTCTACGCCGAACGTCCTGGTGCGGTTGCAGCGCCTACGGCGGGTCTGCATTTTGATGATGAACTGCTTAAACGTATCGATGCAAAGGGAATTGAGCGCGCCTTTACCACCCTGCATGTCGGAGCCGGAACCTTCCAGCCGGTGCGTGCTGATAAGCTCGAAGATCACCTGATGCATTCAGAGCATATTGAGGTCTCTGCAGCACTGGTTGAACGGATCGAAGCCGCCCGACAGCGCGGTGGTCGCATCGTGGCGGTTGGTACCACCGTGGTGCGTGCACTCGAATCGGCCGCGCAATCGGGCAAGCTTGAACCCTACAGCGGTGAGACATCTATCTTTATCTATCCTGGCTACCGATTCCGTGTCATCGATGCATTGATTACCAACTTCCACCTGCCGGAATCGACGCTTTTAATGTTGATCTCTGCCTTCTCCGGTTATGAGAATGTAATGGCCTCCTATAGACACGCCGTTAAACAGGGCTATCGCTTCTTCAGTTATGGTGATGCGATGTTTTGTACCCCAAGTAATAAGACCGAAGAGGTGTGTCGATGAAGTTCGAAAAACTGGGAAGTGATGGTCAGGCGCGCCGCGGTCGTCTCGAGTTCCCACGTGGTAGCGTAGAGACACCTGCCTTCATGCCGGTCGGCACCTACGGTACGGTCAAATCGATGACTCCTGAGGAGATTGAGGCAATCGGCGCCGAGATCATCCTTGGTAACACCTTCCACCTGATGCTGCGTCCCGGTACCGATGTGATCAAGGCGCACGGTGATCTGCACGATTTTATGCAGTGGAAGGGGCCGATTCTGACCGACTCTGGCGGCTTCCAGGTATTCAGCCTGGGTGCGATGCGCAAGATCAAGGAGGAGGGTGTCACCTTTAAATCACCGGTCGACGGTAGCAAGGTCTTCATGGGGCCGGAGGAGTCGATGGCGGTGCAGCGTGAGCTTGGCTCTGACATCGTGATGATCTTTGATGAGTGCACCCCCTATCCGGCTACTGAGCGCGAGGCGCGTAGCTCAATGGAGCTCTCGCTGCGCTGGGCCAAGCGCTCAAAGATTGCTCATAGTGACAACCCAAACGCGCTGTTCGGTATCGTGCAGGGGGGTATGTATGCCGACCTGCGCAGGGAGTCGCTTGAGGGGTTAGTCGAGATCGGTTTCGATGGTTACGCCATCGGTGGCCTCTCGGTTGGTGAGCCGAAAGAGGAGATGCTTGCCACGCTTGAGGCGATCACCCCTGATATGCCGGAGGATCGCCCTCGCTACCTGATGGGGGTCGGTAAGCCGGAGGATATCGTCGAGGCGGTGCGTCGTGGTGTCGATATGTTCGACTGTGTCATGCCGACTCGCAATGCCCGTAATGGTCACCTCTTCACCCGCGAGGGTGTCATACGAATTCGCAACAGCGGCTATCGCTTCGATACGCGTCCGCTTGATGAACAGTGCAGTTGTTACACCTGCCAGAACTACAGTCGCGCCTACCTCAAACACCTCGATAAGTGTGGTGAGATGTTGGGGCCGCGACTGGCCACTATTCACAACCTCCACTACTACCAGGATCTGATGCGTGGATTGCGTAAAGCGATCGAGGAACAGCGCCTGGAGCAGTGGGTCGAAGCGTTCTACAAGGCGCGGTCGCAAAAGGCGCCGGGTGTGTCATAATACGTGCGTTTTGTGCGGTTGTGCCGCCACTGATTTATTAAATAACTAACTGATTATTCAGGAGTAACTATGAGTTTCTTTATCTCTGACGCAATGGCCGAAGCGGCGCCAGCAGCACAGGCGGGCGATTCCCTCATGGGAATCCTTCCGCTGGTTCTGATCTTTGTCGTTTTCTACTTCCTGCTGATTCGTCCGCAGTCGAAGCGTGCCAAGGAGCACAAGGCGATGGTTGAGGCCCTCACCAAGGGTGATGAGGTCGTAACCAATGGTGGCGTGCTAGGCAAGATCACCGAGGTTGGCGATACCTTTGCCAAGATCGAGATAGCGAAGGGTATTGAGGTACATGTTCAGCGTGGTGCAGTCGGTACGCTGATGCCCAAGGGAACAATCAAAAATCTTTAACACGGACTCTGGGGCCAAGCTCTCAACATGATGAACCGTTATCCAATCTGGAAATATCTGATCCTTATCGCCGTAGTGCTGGTCGGTGGGCTCTACGCACTCCCTAATCTCTATGGTGAGGACCCTGCCATTCAGGTCTCTGCCCGTTCAGGTGATATCGACCTGGCTGGCCAGGAACTGGTGGTACAGGCACTCAAGGGAGCCGGCATCGAAATGATGTCGAGCCGCCTGGAGGGGAATCGACTGCTGATTCGCTTTGCCAATACCGATATTCAGCTGAAGGCGGCTGAGGTGGTGCGTGAGCGCATGGGTGGGAACTACATTACTGCGCTCAACCTCGCACCCGCGACGCCTGACTGGCTGCGTGCGGTCGATGCAGAACCGATGTATCTCGGTCTCGATCTACGAGGTGGTGTCCACTTCCTGATGGAGGTCGACATGGAGGCCGCAGTCAATCAGGCGCTTGAGGGATATGTCGGTGAGCTTCGTACCCTGCTGCGCGGTGAAAAGATTGGTTATCTGACCATTCAGAAGGAACCGGATAACCTCAAGATCAAGTACCGAAATGAAGAGGAGCGCGAGAAGTCACTTTCGATCATTAAAAGTACGTTTGAAGGTCTTGATCAGGCTGAGTTGGATAGCGATAAAGGTGTTTTCCTACGACTCTCGCTCAAAGAGCAGAAGATTCGTGATATTCGCAAGCAGGCGCTGAAGCAGAATATCACCACGCTGCGAAATCGCGTCAACGAACTGGGTGTGGCCGAGCCGGTCATTCAGCAGCAGGGTGAAGAGCGCATCGTGGTTCAGCTACCGGGTGTGCAGGATACGACGCGTGCCAAGGAGATCCTTGGTGCCACCGCAACCCTCGAATTCCGCCTGGTTGAAGAGGGTAGTGACGCCTATGAGGCGAAGCGCACCGGTCGTATCCCCGCCGGAGCGCGTCTCTACTCAGAGCGTAACGGCAACCCAATTCTGCTCAAACGCCGTGTGATGCTTACCGGTGACTACATTACCGATGCGGCATCGGGTATCGAACAGCAGTCGGGTAGCCCGGCCGTCTATATCACCCTCGATGGCAAAGGCGCTGGACGCTTCAGTGAGGCGACCAAGGATAATATTGGCAAGCTGATGGCAGTGGTCTTCATCGAGAGCCGCTCCGAATCGAAGAAGATCAATGGCGAGACCGTCAAGAAGAAAGTACGTGATGCCAAGGTCATCAACGTGGCGCGTATTCGAGATCAGCTCAGCAAACGCTTTCAGATCACCGGTCTCGATAGCACCACAGAGGCACGCGATCTAGCGCTACTGCTGCGCGCTGGTGCACTGGCAGCCCCAATTGAGATCGTTGAAGAGCGTACCGTTGGACCAAGCCTTGGTAAGGACAATATCGACCAGGGCTTCGCCTCGGTGGTCATTGGTTTTGCCATGGTTCTGGTGCTGATGCTCTTCTATTACAGGGCCTTTGGCATGGTAGCCAACATGGCACTGACGTTGAATCTGGTGCTGATCGTTGCGGTTCTGTCGATGTTGCAGGCGACCCTGACCCTGCCGGGTATCGCCGGTATCGTACTGACCGTAGGTATGGCGGTTGATGCCAACGTGCTGATCTTCGAACGTATCCGTGAGGAGCTGCGGCTCGGTAACTCGCCGCAGGCGAGTATCCACTCTGGTTATGCCAAGGCGCTTTCTACCATCGCCGATGCCAACATCACCACGCTGATTGCTGCGATCGTGTTGTTTAGCTTTGGTACCGGCCCGATCAAGGGCTTCGCGGTCACGCTGTCGATCGGTATCGTTACCTCGATGTTCACTGCGATCTTCGGCACCCGTGCGGTGATCAATCTGATGTACGGTGGCCGCCGCGTCGAGAAGCTCTCGATCTAGTCCGGCATTGAATCTCTTACAGGAGTAAACATAAGCATGGCCAAGAAGCCTTTTGCTATCGACTTTATGAGCAAACGCAAGTTCGCCGTGGTGATCTCGGCGACGCTCATTCTGGTTGCGATCTTTTCACTTGCGACGCGTGGTCTTAACTTCGGTATCGATTTTACCGGCGGTACCCTGATTGAAGTGGCCTATCCCGAGTCGGTCGACCTCAAGTCGGTTCGTAGCACACTCGCCGAGGCGGGCTTTAAGGATGCCACCGCTCAGCACTTCGGTACCTCAAAGGATTTGCTAATACGCATCGCTGCCAGTGACACCGAAGGGAGTTCAGAGATCAGCAACCGCGTTCTCGAAAGACTCGATAAGGAGGCGGGCGTAAAGCTTGATATGCGTCGCGTCGAGTTTGTCGGCCCACAGGTTGGCGATGAGCTGACGGAGCAGGGCGGTCTGGCGATGTTGTTTGCCCTGATCGGTATCCTGATCTACGTAGCGCTGCGCTTTGAGTATCGCTTCGCCTTCGGTTCTGTATTTGCCCTGGTGCACGATGTAATGATCACCCTTGGCATCTTCTCATTACTGGGTATTGAATTCGATCTCACCGTATTGGCGGCAATTCTCGCCGTTATTGGTTATTCGCTCAATGACACCATTGTGGTCTTCGACCGCGTACGTGAGAACTTTCGAAGAATTCGTAAGGGTGAGCCGGTCGATGTGGTTAACACATCAATCAACGAAACGCTGGCTCGTACATTGATGACCTCTCTGACCACCATGCTGGTACTGCTGGCGCTCTTCTTCCTCGGTGGCGAGGTGATCCACTCCTTCGCCCTGGCGCTGATCATCGGTGTGGTCGTTGGTACCTACTCGTCGATCTACATCGCCAGTGCATCGGTGCTGATGCTCGGTGTCAGTAAAGAGGATCTGATGCAGGTAAAGAAAGAGGGTGTGGAACTCGACGATCTGCCTTAGCAGGTCTGTTAGCTTGATGGCACAGGGAGGTGCCGAACAGATTGTTTGTTATCGAGGTGGTCGTAGGTAGGTGATAGGAGCGTAGCTGCTGCGTTGATTGCTAGCCTGAACTGACTCGTTCGAATCAGTCTTTACCGTGCCCTTCAGGCCCTGCACGTCATGGGTTCTGTGATTATGACTATCCCACTGTTCAGGTGGAGTGATCGACAGAACCTCAAAGCCCTGCGTATTGGCCTCAAAGCCGACCATGGTTGAGAAGTCCTCAAGCCCATCCAGCACGTCACGCATCATCGTCTCCAGCGCCATGTCACTGAATTTGATTTGATAGGCAGATCTTGAAGCCATTGATGTTTCCTGGACGCTCTCAATAATGAAGTAATTCACACTCCCCTATATTGTCGTCATGGCGGCAGAAAACTTGAGCCTTAATTCCCGCTTTATCTTTGTAGGTATTCGCCACGATGAGGGTCGATGTTGCGCAGCAGTGCGCTGTAGACCTTGGGGGTTCCGGCAACGATATTGCCGCTCTCCAGATAGGTTTTTCCACCGCTGAAATCACCAACTAGACCGCCTGCCTCCTGGATTAGCAGTGCTCCTGCAGCCATGTCCCAGTTGTTGAGACCGATCTCCCAGAAACCATCAAGACGACCTGCTGCCACGTAGGCGAGGTCGAGTGCGGCGGAGCCGGGGCGGCGCATGTCAGCAACCTGACCCGATAGCGCTTTGAACATCGCAAGGTAGTTATCGAGGTGCTGTGGGTGACGGAATGGGAACCCGGTGCCGATCAGAGAACCCTCCAGGCTACGACGAGGTGTAACGCGAATACGACGATTATTCAGCTGCGCCCCTTTGCCACGGCTGGCAGAGAAGATCTCCTGGCGCATAGGGTCAAATACCACGGCCTGCTCGATCTTGTCGTTGTAGCGCAGTGCGATAGAGACGGCGAACTGTGGGAAGCCGTGCAGGTAATTGGTGGTGCCATCGAGGGGGTCGATAATCCACTGATACTCATTACCCTCAGTAAGACCAGACTCCTCAGCAAGGATCGAGTGTTCTGGATAGGCCTTGCGCAGAACCTTGATGATCTCCTCTTCAGTCTGACGATCGACCTCAGTGACAAAGTCGTTGCGCTGCTTATTCTCAATCGAGAGATCGTCGATGCGATCGATATAGCGAAGAATGGTGTTGCCACCAGCGCGAGCCGCGTTAACAGCGATATTGAGCATCGGATGCATGAAAGATTTCCACTTAGGGTAGTTCGGAGCGGCGCCAAGCATACCAAAGAACCGGGGGCGGTGTTAGAGTGTTTGCCCGAAAAAAAACGCGTGAAAAGAGGGGCGTAAGTGCAGATGGAGTCGGTTCGCATAGTACTGGTCAATACCTCCCATCCCGGAAATATCGGAGCGGCGGCACGGGCAATGAAGAATATGGGGTTGGCCCAACTCTATCTGGTGTCGCCCGAGAGCTATCCCCATGCTGAGGCAACGGCGCGTGCGTCAGGGGCTGATAATTTGCTTGCAGATGCCGTTGTCTGTCGCTCACTTGAAGAGGCATTGGTCGGAACCAATCTGGTAGTTGGGCTGAGTGCGCGCCCTCGTAATCTTAGCTGTGAGCAGCTCTCGCTGCGTGAATCTGCGGCAAAAACAGTCGAGATTGCTACCAGTGGGCAGACGGCCTTCGTTTTTGGTCGTGAACGGACCGGGCTGCTGAACGAGGAGCTCGACCTCTGTCACTACCTGGTCCATATCCCCACCAATCCCGATTTCAGCTCACTTAATGTCGCTGCTGCTGTTCAGGTGGTGAGTTATGAGCTGCGCATGGCCTTTCTCGAGGCTGTGGATAATCAGGGTAGTGAGGTTGAGCTGCCGAGCTATGCCGATTCAGACGCGGTAGAACGCCTCTATGCGCATCTCGAAAACATCATGATAAAGACCGAATTTCTCAATCCAGATAATCCTCGATTGCTGATGCGTCGAGTACGCAGGCTCTTCAATAGAGCTCGGTTAGAGCAGGACGAGGTGCAGATTCTGCGCGGTCTCCTCACCTCGATAGAGAAAAAACTCTAGCTGCGTCCCTAGAAACTATGCGGTTAATAACCATGAAACCTAGTGGAGTATAGGGATTTGGTGTACTATACCCAACATAGCAGCTCAGGAATGGACGAGTGCCTTTCTCGCGAGTCTGCATATTGGCTGGTTTGAAGTCTATTTTGGTGGTTCTAGGTAGCTGAATGTTCTCTCGTATTAGCGAAGATATCCGATGCATATTTGAACGCGATCCAGCTGCGCGCAATATCTTTGAAATACTGACCACCTATCCCGGTCTCCACGCCATCATTTTTCATCGCATTAGTCACGGTCTATGGAATCTTGGCCTGAAGTGGTTGGCGCGTTTCCTCTCCGGCGTTGCGCGTTGGTTCACCGGTATCGAGATCCATCCCGGCGCACAGATCGGACAACGTTTCTTTATTGACCACGGTATGGGCGTCGTAATCGGTGAGACTGCAGAAATCGGTAACGACTGCACCCTCTACCACGGCGTTACACTAGGCGGAACCAGCTGGCAGAAGGGTAAGCGCCACCCGACCCTGGGTAATAACGTGGTTGTAGGTGCAGGTGCAAAGATTCTTGGTCCCATTGAGATTGGTGATGGGGCCCGTATCGGTTCAAACGCGGTAGCGCTTAAGGCGGTCCCAGCCGATGCCACGGTCGTTGGTGTTCCGGGACGCATCGTGACGAAGAAAGAAGCAATCATTAAGGATGAAAAGCGTCAGGCCATAGCCGAGAAGATGGGCTTCGATGCCTACGGTATGCCACACGACATGCCTGATCCGGTCGCTCATGCGATCAACTGTATGCTCGATCATATGCATGCGATGGATGACCGTCTTGAAGGGATGTGTAAATCGATGAAGAGCCTGGGTGCAGAGCTCTCTGAGATGGATTTGCCCGAGATCGACTCGTGTGAAATAAGCAGCGCTGCTGAACGATCAGAAGGGGATGATGGTGAGGCTCCAATCGAGAAGATAGACGAGAGTAAAATAGTTGACTAAAACTCTCGGGTATGGTCTTCTACATATAGATATAAGTAACTAAAGGAAGGATATTGCAATGAGGCTGACTACTAAAGGTCGTTATGCGGTGACGGCAATGCTCGATCTGGCCCTCCATTATAAAGATGGCCCGATCACGCTCGCCGATATCTCATCTCGGCAGGGTATTTCACTCTCCTATCTGGAGCAGCTCTTCTCACGCCTGCGTAAGAATGGCCTGGTAGATAGTACTCGTGGACCGGGTGGCGGTTATCGACTCAGCCGTCCTGCGGCAGAGATCGCTGTAGCATCGGTTATCAGTGCGGTTGATGAAACGGTTGATACCACCAAGTGTGGTGGTCTGGGTAACTGTAAGGACAATGAGCCTTGCCTGACCCACGATCTCTGGACCGATCTGAGTAACCAGATTCACGACTTCCTGAGCAACATCTCTCTTGGGCAGCTGGTTGAGCGTTGTAATAACAGCTCTGAGACTGCTGATCAGGGCGAGCAGCGAGTCGCATTTAACGGTTGAGCGGGGCGACTTCGGTCGCAGTTGGAGTAGCTGATGACACTCTATCTGGACCATAACGCAACCACGCCGCTCGATGAGCGGGTGCTTGAAGCGATGCTCCCCTACCTACGGGGGAGTTGTGGCAACCCGTCGAGCCGTCACCTTCAAGGACGGTTGGCTCGAAGTGCAATCGATCAGGCGCGCGAGCAGGTAGCTGCACTGGTTAATGCCCATCCGGGGCAGGTGATCTTCACCTCCGGTGGGACCGAGGCGAATAACCTCGCGTTCAAGGGTATGGCGGAGAGATGCTCGCCGGGCAGGATTGCAGTCAGCGCAGTCGAGCATCCCTCGGTGCTGGAACCGGCTGAGCGGTTAGCGCGGCACGACTGGCAGATCGACAGCATCGGTGTTGATAGTGATGGTCGGCTCAGATTGGAAGCGCTAGAACGTCTATTGCATCAGGCCGATCTGAAACTGATCTCGATCATGTTGGCTAACAACGAGACCGGTACAATTCAGGATCTCAATTCCATCAAGGAGACGATGGCGGAGTGCGGCGCACTACTGCATAGCGATGCTGTGCAAGCAGTGGGCAAGATGGAGGTCGATTTCCGTCGACTGGGCGTTGATTTGATGACGCTCTCATCGCACAAGATCTACGGTCCCAAAGGGGCGGGTGCGTTGATCGCCGATCGCTCAGTGGGGCTTGAGGCACAGATGGATGGCGGTGGCCAGGAACGAGGGCTGCGCGCCGGCACAGAGAATGTGGCTGCAATTGTCGGTTTCGGCCGAGCAGCAGAGCTGGCTCTCAGTGAGCTTCAGGCCAACAGCACTCACATGCTGGAGCTGAGAAACTATCTGGAGTCGAAGCTGGCTGAGATGAGTGGAGTTGTCTGCTTTGCTCAGCAGGCGGAGCGACTACCCAATACGCTCTTCATGAGCGTGGCTGGGGTCGATGGCGAGATGCTGCTGATGCAGATGGATCGTCACGATACAGCGATTTCGAGTGGTTCGGCCTGCGCCAGTGGTAAGACCGAACCGAGCCATGTACTGGTGGCAATGGGGGTTGATAAGGGACTTGCGCGTGGCGCAGTTCGTATCAGCCTCGGAAAGAATAGTAGTCGTGAGGATGTCGATAGTTTCTGTCGGCTCCTGGCGAAGGTAACGGACGAGATGGCACAGATGGGCGCGATGATGGCCAACGGCTAATGCGCAGTGCTAACGATTAAACGAGCTATTGCAAGGTGAAGTGATGAGCGAATTGAAACTGCCTATCTATCTGGATTACAGCGCAACCACGCCGGTCGACCCGCGTGTTGCTGATTTAATGTGTAGCTACCTAAAGCCCGACGGCATCTTTGGTAACCCCGCATCGCGCTCTCACACATTCGGCTGGAAGGCTGATGAGGGGGTGACCAAGGCGCGTGCTGATGTGGCAGCGCTGATCAATGCCAATCCGAAGGAGATCGTCTGGACCTCGGGTGCAACCGAGTCAAATAACCTCGCGATCAAAGGCGTGGCCAACTTCTACAAAAAGAAGGGCAACCACATCATTACCTGCAAGACCGAACATAAGGCGGTACTCGATACCTGTCGTCAGCTTGAGCGTGAAGGGTGTGAAATCACCTATCTCGATCCAGAGGAGAATGGTCTGGTCGATCTTGAGAAGCTCAAGGCGGCCATGCGTGATGAAACCATTCTGGTCTCACTGATGCATGTTAATAACGAGATCGGCGTTATCCAGGATATCGAGGCGATCGGTGAACTGACCCGTGAGCGTGGGATCATCTTCCACGTCGATGCCGCGCAGAGCGCTGGCAAGGTGCCGATCGATATGGAGAAGCTCAAGGTCGACCTGATGTCCTTCTCTGCACACAAAATCTACGGACCCAAGGGTATCGGTGCGCTCTATGTGCGTCGTAAACCACGCATCCGTCTTGAGGCTCAGATTCACGGTGGTGGCCATGAGCGTGGCATGCGCTCTGGCACCCTGGCGACACACCAGATCGTCGGCATGGGTGAGGCGTTCCGTATCGCCAAGGAAGAGATGGCCTCTGAGAATGAGCGCCTGATGACGCTGCGTAATCGACTCTGGGACGGCTTCAAAGATATGGAAGAGGTCTACCTCAACGGTGATGAGACGCATCGTATTGCCGGCAATCTGAATGTCAGTTTCAACTTCGTTGAGGGTGAGTCACTGATGATGGCGCTGAAGGATCTCGCCGTCTCATCCGGTTCGGCCTGCACCTCCGCAAGCCTCGAGCCCTCCTATGTGCTGCGCGCACTGGGGCGTAATGATGAACTGGCACACAGCTCGATTCGTTTCACGCTGGGTCGCTTTACCACCAGTGAAGATGTTGAGTACACCATCGATCTGGTTCGCGAGCAGGTGAACAAGCTGCGCGAACTCTCTCCACTGTGGGAGATGTTCAAAGATGGTGTCGATCTTTCAAAAGTACAGTGGGCTGCCCACTAGGGCGCCCGGTTTAGAGGAGAATAGTCATGTCTTATAGCGAAAAGGTTTTGGATCACTACGAGAACCCCCGCAACGTCGGCTCCTTCGAGAAGGATGACAGTGATGTTGGTACCGGTATGGTCGGAGCGCCTGCCTGTGGTGATGTTATGAAGCTGCAGATCAAGGTCAATGAGGAGGGGGTGATCGAAGATGCCCGCTTTAAGACCTACGGTTGCGGTTCAGCCATTGCGTCAAGCTCGCTACTGACCGAGTGGGTCAAGGGTAAGACCCTCGATCAGGCCAAAGAGATAAAGAACACCGATATTGCTGAAGAGCTGGCACTGCCCCCCGTTAAGGTTCACTGCTCGGTCCTGGCTGAAGATGCAATCAAGGCAGCGATTGACGACTACATGGTTAAGCAGGACGATTAGTCTGTTAAATCGACTGGTTGGAACAAACTGGTAGAGGTGGATGTAAGACGATGGGTATTACGGTGACAGAGGCCGCTGCAGAGCGGGTACGCAAATTTCTCGATAATCGCGGTTCGGGCGAAGGTGTTCGACTCGGAGTGAAGACCTCCGGCTGTTCGGGAATGGCCTACGTACTAGAGTTTGTCGATTCGATTGAGGAAGAGGATAGCGTCTTTGAGCAGCACGGTATCAAGGTCATCATCGATCCGAAGAGTCTCGTCTACCTGGAAGGAACCGAGCTTGACTACGGTAAGGAGGGGTTGAATGAAGGCTTCCAGTTCAACAATCCCAATGTCAAAGACAGCTGCGGCTGTGGTGAGAGCTTTACCGTCTAACCCGCGGAGAAGGCTGCGCCATGGATCTCGCACAAAACTACTTCGAACTCTTCGGGCTACCGATCAGCTTCGACCTCGATAGCACCGCACTCTCAGCCCGCTACCGCGAGCTGCAGAACGCGGCTCACCCCGACCGTTTCGCCACTGGCTCCGATCAGGAACGGCTGCTATCAATGCAGCAGGCAACACTGATCAATGAGGCCTTTGAGGCGCTCAAACGCCCAATGAGTCGCGCAGAATATCTCCTCGGTCTCTCTGGTGTTGAGCTGGAGGATGAGAGCAATACCGTCATGGATCCGATGTTCCTGATGGAGCAGATGGAGCTGCGTGAACGGCTCGCCGAGGTGCGCGCCAGCAGCGACCCAATGGGGGAGGTGGGCGAGATTCTGACTCACCTGAACAAGCAAGTCGCTGAGATGAGCAGTGAGATCAGTGGTCGTTTTGCCTCTGGTGGAGAGCATGATCTGCTGGTGATTCGCGACACGCTGCGCAAGATGCAGTTTCTACGTCGTCTTGAGGACGAGACTGGGGCACTCGAGGCCGATCTCGAGGATGAGCTCTACTGAGATCCTCGCTTGTCGGTTATGATACGCCGCGCAAATAATCTACTGGAAACAATATGGCACTGTTGCAAATTGCAGAACCGGGCGAGTCAACGGCCCCCCACCAACACCGGTTAGCGGTAGGCATCGATCTGGGTACCACCAACTCGCTGGTGGCCTCGGTACGTAGTGGTGAGGCGGTCACCCTGACCGATGAGCAGGATCACGCCATTCTTCCTTCTGTAGTTCGCTATCTTGGCGAGGGCGAGATCGTTGTCGGTGAGACAGCGCGTGCCGCAGCCAGTACCGACCCGATGAATACCATCTCATCGATCAAACGTTATCTTGGACGGCCGCTTGCAGATGCCTGTCGTCACTGTACCCATCTTCCCTATGATTTTATTGAGGTCGATTCGACCGTACCGAGAATCCGCACCGTTGGTGGTGATGTGACACCAGTAGAGGTCTCGGCAGAAATTCTTAAACAGCTCAAAAAACGCGCCATCGATTCGCTCGGTGGTGACCTTACTGGCGTGGTGATCACTGTGCCGGCCTATTTTGATGATGCACAGCGCCAGGCGACCAAGGATGCGGCACAGATCGCCGGTTTGAATGTACTGCGTCTGCTCAATGAGCCGACTGCCGCCGCTGTTGCCTATGGACTCGACCAGAGTGGTGATGGCGTTATTGCCGTCTACGATCTGGGTGGCGGAACCTTCGATATTTCGATACTACGTCTCAATCGAGGTGTCTTTGAGGTGCTCTCAACCGGTGGCGATACCGCACTCGGTGGTGACGATCTCGATCATGCGATTGCCGAGTGGATTCGCGATATGGCGGAGATTGAGGTAGGTGAAGATCGTTCACTCTCACGTCGTATGCTCAATGCTGCCTGTGCCGCCAAGGAGCAGCTAACCGACCGGGATACGGCTGAGATTGATGTCGAGCTGAAGGATGGTAAACATTGGCAGGGTACGCTCACCGTCGAACTATTTAATTCACTGGTTGATCCACTGATTAAGAAAACCCTCAGCACCTGCCGTAGAACGGTGCGTGATGCCGGTATCGCCTTTGATGAGATCGTCGAGGTGGTGATGGTCGGTGGTTCGACCCGTGTGCCGCGTGTACGCGAGCAGGTGGGAGAGTTGTTTGGCCGCGAACCGCATGTCGACATCGATCCCGATCAGGTAGTCGCCATCGGTGCGGCGCTGCAGGCTGATGTGCTGGCTGGTAACAAACCCAACGATGAGATGTTGCTGCTCGACGTCATTCCACTCTCGCTCGGTATTGAGATGATGGGTGGGCTGGTCGAGAAGATTATTCCTCGTAACACCACCATCCCTGTAGCCCGTGCTCAGGAGTTCACCACCTACAAAGATGGTCAGACGGCAATGGCAGTGCATGTACTACAGGGTGAACGCGAACTGGTGGTCGACAACCGTTCGTTGGCCCGTTTTGAGCTGCGCGGTATCCCACCTGTGGCAGCCGGTGCGGCACGCATTCGCGTTACCTTCCAGGTAGATGCCGATGGACTACTGAGTGTCTCGGCACAGGAGCAGGTCAGTGGGGTTGAGTCGAGCGTGCAGGTCAAACCCTCCTATGGCCTGAGCGATAACGAAGTCGCGCAGATGTTGAAAGACTCCTACGATCACGCCAGTGACGATATGGAGGCGCGTAAACTACGTGAGCAGCAGGTCGAGGCGGGCCGTGTGGTTGAGGCGCTGCAGGCTGCGCTGGCAAAGGATGGTGACCAGTTACTCAACAGCGAGGAGCGTGCCGTAATCGATGCATCTCTTGCTGAGCTGATCAGTCTGACCGAAGAGAGCAGTGACCAGCGTAAGATCAAACGTTCGATCGAGTCGCTGGAGAAGAGCTGCTCTGAGTATGTCGAGCGCCGCATGAATAGTAATATTCAGAAGGCGATGGCCGGACACAGTGTCGATGAGTTTGAAGCGGGCAGTTAGTGCCTGGCTGAATTGAAAGGATTAGGAAGAAGATCATGCCGCAACTGATGTTTTTACCCCATGAAGAGCTCTGCCCCGATGGTGCTGCCTTTGAAGCGGAATCGGGCATTACGATCTGTGATGCGGCACTTGCTAATGGCATTGATATCGAGCACGCCTGTGAAAAGTCATGCGCCTGCACCACCTGTCACGTCCATATTCGCGAAGGTGGTGATCTCAATGAGGCGACCGATGATGAGGATGACCTGCTCGATAAGGCGTGGGGACTCGATCCTGACTCGCGCCTCAGCTGTCAGACGGTGATTGGTAGTGAAGATCTGGTCATCGAAATTCCCAAATACACCATCAACATGGTCTCAGAGACACACTAAAGGCCGGTTGGCAATTAACAAGGTGAGAGTATGAGTCTGAAATGGCTGGATGTTCTGGAGATCGCGATTCAACTTGATGAGAAGCATCCCGATGTCGATCCGAAGACGGTCCGTTTTGTCGACCTGCATAACTGGGTTGTTGATCTCGAAGAGTTCGATGACGATCACGATCACGGTGGTGAGAAGGTACTCGAAGCGATCCAGATGACATGGATAGAAGAGCGAGATTGACCCTCTTCCGTGCCTTGAAATGGTGACGCCTCCGTGTTGACGGTGATTGCCTGAAATGACGCGTAAGAGTAGAATATATAAGGTGATTTTTAGTAAACCCGCGTTTTCGCGGGTTTACGCTATTTAGGGCGACCAGAAATGAGTCGTATCCCAGTCGTCGATACCCTGAGAAGTCTTTAAAGCCAGTTGAACAGCGAAACCAAAATTAACCTCCTCGACTTCGACCTTCAGGGTATGAGGGAGTACTTCGCCGCGCTAGGTGAGAAGCCTTTTCGTGCTACCCAGGTGATGAAGTGGATCTACCACTTCGGTATCACCGACTTCGATGAGATGAGCAACCTGAGTAAGGTGCTGCGTGAGCGACTTAAGGTGGAGGCCGAAGTGCGTCTGCCAGAGATCGCCTCCGACCATCTCTCTCAGGATCACTCTCGCAAATGGCTGTTCCGTCTCGAAGATGGAAACTGCATCGAAACCGTCTTTATTCCCGTGGATGGGCGTGGAACCCTGTGTGTCTCCTCTCAGGTCGGGTGTAGCCTCAACTGCAGCTTCTGCTCCACGGCGCAGCAGGGTTTTAACCGCAACCTCACCACTGGCGAGATCATCGGTCAGGTGCTCGCCGCCAGCATCGCCATCGGCATCTCGGAAAATCGCGGTGAACGCGCCATCACCAATGTGGTGTTGATGGGAATGGGTGAGCCGCTGCTTAACGTCGATAACGTCGTCCCTGCAATGCGCCTGATGATGGAAGACAATGCCTTTGGCCTCTCCAAACGTCGTGTCACCCTCAGTACTTCGGGGCTAGTGCCAGCAATGGATCAGCTGAGCGAGACCATTGATGTCAGTCTTGCCGTCTCGCTGCACGCCACCAATGATGAGCTGCGTGATGAGCTGGTACCGATCAACAAGAAGTATCCGATTGCAGAATTGATGGAAGCGTGCCGCCGTTATGCGGTTGGAGCGCCACACGGAAAGATTACGATGGAGTACGTAATGATCGATGGAGTGAATGACTCGGAGGCAGAGGCGCGTGAGCTGGCAAAGTTGCTCAAGGATGTCCCCTCCAAGGTTAATCTGATTCCCTTCAACCCCTTTCCAGGTAGTGACTACCGTAGCTCTTCAGATCGGACGGTAAGACGTTTCCAGGAGATCCTGATCGATGCCGGTCACATTACCGTGACACGCAGAACCCGCGGTGACGATATCGATGCCGCCTGTGGACAGCTGGCGGGTCGGGTGCAGGATCGTACCCGCCGTACGCAGAAGCTGAAGCTGGAGCGTTCGGCATGAGCAGAGTCGCAGTGGTTCTGGTAATGGTGAGTGCACTATTGGTTGGTTGTGCTTCTGATTCAAGCAAGAGCGAGGCGCCGGAGCAGGGGCGTGACCAGCAGGTTGCACAGCTCAATCTGCAGCTTGGTATTAACTACATGCGCAGTGGTGACAATGGTCAGGCAATGGAGAAACTGCAGCGCTCACTGGCACATGATCAGAGTAACGCTGTGACCCACTCGACCATCGCGCTGCTCTATAGCCGCCTGCGTGATAACCCTAAGGCAGAACACCACTATCAGCGCTCGATCGCGTTGAATCCAGATGATGCGATGACTCGTGCCAATTTCGGTAGTTTCCTCTGCAGCCGTGGGAGTTATCGTAAAGCGGTCGAGCAGTATCAGCGCGCCTGGAGCAATCCAGCCAACCGCCAACCTGAGGTTGCTTATGCCTCTGCTGGTATCTGTCTCAGCAGTAGTGGCGATAAAGTGCGAGCAGAGCAGTACCTGCGTAAGGCACTTGAGATCAATAAACGCTATCCGCTGGCGCTGATGCAGATGGCAGAGCTGACCTTCAAGAGCAAGAAATATTTGAGTGCGCGCGCTTATCTACAGCGCCTCGGTGCACCGGCACAGCTCGGTGAGCGTGCGCTCTATATCGGATTCCATGCTGAAAACAGTCTTGGCGATAAAGAAATGGCCCGCAGATACCGGGGGGAGCTCTTCAAGCGATACCCTGGGTCAGAAGAGGCCAGAAAACTGCAGGGGGAGGATGATGAGTACAGAAGAGGGGTTGGAGAAAGATAACGCGACAGCAGGTGGTGCCGATGTAGGGCGTCAGCTGCAACAGGCACGCGAAGCACAGGAGATGAGCATCGCGGATGCCGCAAGCCACCTACGACTTACGCGTGATGTGGTCGAGGCGCTTGAAGCGGGTAGCTGTGAGGTGTTGCCTGCACCGGCCTTTGTTCGAGGTTATCTACGCAGTTACGCACGACTGCTGTCGATCGACGAGGAGCGGATTGTAACGGCCTATAACGCCACCTGTGGCGAGGCGCCCGAGCTCTCGTTTCACAAGGCGGGTGCGGAGCAGCTACTGCGCTGGAAAAGATATGCGACCTTCGCGGTAGTCGGTATCGTGGTGGTGTTACTGGCAATAGTCGGTAGCAACATGCTTGAGGGTGAAGAGAACGATGAGGTGACGGCAAAGGTTGAAGAGGAGCCTGTGTCGCAGCTTAGCGAGACCTTTCAACCGGTGGCGATGATCATTGAACAGGCTGAGGCGGCTGAGGTTGAGCCTGTCGAACCGATAGTCGCTGAGAAAGCCCTGGTTGTTGAGGCTCCTGAAGTTGCTGAACCAGAGCCAGTCGCCCCGGCCGTTAGTGAGCCTGTGGTTGTAGCCGCATTGATTGAGAGTCCACCGGTTGTTACCGAAAAGGTGGCAGAGGTGATTGCGCCAGCGCCTACAGGGGCAGTGCTCAAGCTCAGCTTCAGCGGAGATAGCTGGGTGGTTGTGCATGATGCCTCCGGCAAGCGACGCATGTATGACATGGGCACCTCGAAACGTGCAAGAGAGATTAACGGCCCGGCACCGTTCAGGGTTTTCCTTGGAAAGGCCGACGTGGTTGCAGTAGAGATTGATGGGGAGTCATTTGATCACCGCCCCTTTATTGAAGGTGATCTGGCACGTTTTGAAGTGGGCAGTTAACTGTACTGGTAAGTAATGCATACAGAGAATTCAATACAGCGTCGTGTTTCACGACAGATCAGCGTCGGCTCGGTAAAGGTGGGTGGCGATGCACCGATCTCGGTGCAGAGCATGACCAACACCGAGACCTGTGATGTCGATGCGACCGTCGGTCAGGTCGAGGCACTCGATCGTGCCGGTGCCGATATGGCGCGAATCTCTATTCCAAGCATGGAAGCCGCCGAGGCGTTTGGTGAAATTCGTAAACGAATCGAGCTACCGCTGATCGCCGATATCCACTTCGACCACAAGATCGCGCTGCGCGTGGCCGAGCTGGGTGTCGACTGTCTACGTATCAATCCGGGCAACATCGGTAAGGAGGATCGCGTACGTGCAGTCGTCGACTCGGCGCGCGATCACAATATCCCGATTCGCATCGGTGTGAACGCCGGTTCGCTAGAGAAGGATATCCAGAAGAAGTATGGCGAGCCGACCCCGGCGGCACTGGTCGAGTCGGCGATGCGCCATATCGACTACCTGAACCGTTTCGATTTCCCCGATTTTAAGGTCAGCATTAAGGCCTCCGATGTCTTTACCACCGTCACCGCCTATCGGGAACTGGCCAGCCAGATCGAGCAGCCGCTGCATCTCGGTATTACCGAGGCGGGTGGTCTGCGCGCCGGTAGCGTCAAGTCGGCGATCGGTCTCGGTATGCTGCTCAGTGAAGGCATTGGCGATACGCTGCGTGTTTCGCTGGCGGCCGATCCGGTTGAGGAGATCAAGGTCGGTTTCGACATCCTCAAGAGCCTGCGTATTCGCAACAAGGGGATCAACCTGATCGCCTGTCCCTCCTGCTCACGTCAGGAGTTCGATGTGATCAGTACGGTCAACGAACTGGAGTCACGCCTAGAGGATGTTCTCGAGCCGATGGATGTGGCAGTGATCGGTTGCGTGGTCAATGGTCCGGGTGAGGCGCGCGAGGCACAGATCGGAGTTACCGGTGGTGAGCCCAATCTGCTCTATATTGGCGGCAAGCCCGACCACAAGGTGGGCAACGAACAGCTGGTCGATGAGCTGGAGCAGAGCATTCGCGACGAGATCGCACGACGTAACGCAGAGACAGAATAGTTTAATCCGTCGGGAACCTGAGCGGCCGTTATCGGTCTCTTCTGGGGTAACCGGCTGCATCAGTAGAAAAAGGTAAAAAGTGGCAAAAAGTATTCAGGCAATTCGCGGCATGCACGACATCCTGCCGGATCAAACCCCGTTGTGGCAGCATCTGGAGCGTAGCGTGGCGAGCGTATTACGCGGTTACGGTTATGAAGAGATCCGTATGCCGCTGGTCGAGAAGACCGATCTGTTCAAGCGCTCTATCGGTGAGGTGACCGATATCGTCGAGAAGGAGATGTACACCTTCGAAGATCGCAACGGCGACAGTCTGACGCTTCGTCCTGAGGGTACCGCCAGCTGTGTGCGTGCCGGTATCGAACACGGTCTGCTCTATAACCAGATCCGTCGTCTCTGGTACACCGGCCCGATGTTCCGACACGAACGCCCACAGAAGGGGCGCTATCGTCAGTTCCAGCAGATCGGCGTTGAAGCGTTTGGTATGAACGGCCCCGATATCGATGCAGAGCTGATTTTTATTACTGCACGGCTGTGGAAGGTGCTCGGTCTCGACGATGTTGAACTGCAGATCAACTCACTTGGCACCAACGAGGCGCGTAACGCCTACCGAACAGTTCTGATCGACTACCTCACCACCCATGAAGCGCTGCTCGATGAGGAGAGCAAACGCCGTCTGCACTCCAATCCACTGCGTATTCTCGATAGTAAGAATCCCGAGATGCAGGCGATGATTGAGGAGGCACCGAAGCTGCAGGAGCACCTCGATGAGGAGTCACGTGAGCACTTCGAACAGCTGCTGGCGCTACTCGATGCTGCGGGAATTCCATACCGCATCAACACCCGTCTGGTGCGGGGTCTCGACTACTACAGCAAGACTGTTTTTGAATGGGTAACGCAGAGCCTGGGTGCACAGGGCACCATCTGTGCTGGCGGTCGTTACGATGGACTGGTCGAGCAGCTCGGCGGCAAGCCGACACAGGCGGCCGGTTTTGCGATGGGCGTTGAGCGTCTGGTCGCGATGCTCGAGGAGCAGCAGAATCTCGAGGTGAGCGGTGCCCCCGATGGCTACATGATCATGGTCGGTGAGCAGTCACAGCGGGCGGGGCTGGTGATGGCAGAGACACTACGCGATGAATTACCAAACCTCTCACTGCTCTGTAATAGCGGTGGTGGAAGTTTTAAAAGTCAGTTCAAACGCGCCGATAAAAGCGGCGCCCAATTCGCCCTGATTCTGGGTGACGATGAGCTGGCAAGGGGTGAGATCGGCGTCAAACCACTACGCGGTAATGGCGAGCAGCAGACCGTTGCGCACAACGATCTGGCACAACATATTTCAAATTTGATAAACCTATAACTGGGAACGGAGAGTCACTGTGGAAGGCTACGTAAGCGAAGAGCAGCAGGTAGAGGCGATCAAGAAGTGGTGGAAAGAGAACGGCGTGGCAGTTGTCAGCGGCGTGGTGCTCGGACTCGGTATTCTCTTTGGTGGTCGCGCCTGGTTTGACTATAAACAGGTCCAGGCCGAGAACTCATCAATGACCTACAGCCTGATGCTTCAGGCGGTAGAGGTTGGTAAACAGGATGAAGCGGTACAGCTCGGCACCGCACTGCTGGCCGATGGTAACAGCGGTGAGTATGCCGCGATGGCCTCGCTGATGCTGGCGCGTATCGAGGTTGAGCGCGGAGCACTGGAGAAGGCGCAGGCCCACTTGCAGTGGGTTAACGATAACGCCTCACTCACCGGACTCAGCTCAGTGGCAACCCTGCGCTTGGCACGACTGCTCTATATGCAGGGCGACAGCGACGCTGCGCTGGCCAAGCTTGAAACCGTACCCTCTGAGGGTTTCGCCTCGGCCTACTCTGAGCTGAAGGGTGATATCTACGCTGCCAAGGGTGAAGCAGATAAGGCGCGAGCAGCGTACTCCATCGCACTGGCGACCAATGGTACTAGCTCCTTCCTGCAGATGAAGCATGATGATCTCGCCGCAGGAGATGCGAAATGAGTAAGTTCCGATTCGCACCCCTGTTGCTGAGCGTTCTGCTGCTGCAGGGCTGCGGCAGTATGTTTCTGGGTGAAGACAACACCGCACCTGCTGCAGAACTGACCGATTTTGATACCACCGTTAAGGTCGATGAAATCTGGGAACGCAGTGCCGGTTCCGGTAGTCGTGGTGATCGTGCCAACCTGGTTGTGGCACTGAGTGGTGAGCGTGTCTACGCAGCAGAGTTCGATGGTGACGTGATGGCGTTTGACGCCAACAATGGTGATCGAGTCTGGATCCACGATACCGATAGCACCATCGGTGGTGGCGTCGGTGTAGGAGAGGGGTTGGTGCTGGTTGGCACGAGCGATGCCGAGGTGGTAGCACTCTCAGTCGAGAACGGTGATGAACTGTGGCGCTCCAAGGTGAGCAGCGAGGTTCTCTCGGTACCGCGCGCAGCCGAAGGCGTGGTTGTTACCCAGACCATCGACGGCAAGATGTTTGGCCTCGATGCCAAAGATGGTAAGCGTCTCTGGATCTACGATCGTACTGTACCGACCCTGACCCTGCGTGGTACCAGCTCACCGGTACTCGCACCCGGTCTGGTGATCAGTGGCTTTGCCAGCGGCAAGCTGACCGCCATTAGCCTCAAGGACGGCAAGCCACTCTGGGAGCGTCGTATCAGCGTACCGAGCGGTCGTTCAGAGCTGGAACGCATGGTCGATATCGATGCCGATCCACTGGTAATGGGCAACGAGATCTACGTCTCCACCTATCAAGGTCGTGTCGCTGCGGTCGATCTGCTCAGCGGAAAGCTGCGCTGGGTGCGTGAGCTACCCTCTCGCGCCGGTCTCGGTGGTGACTATGGTCAGATCTATGTGACCGATGACAGTGGCCACGTCTGGGCACTGGAGCGGGCCAACGGTCGTTCCATCTGGAAGCAGGACAAGTTGACCAACCGCTCGGTCAGTACCCCAGCGGTGGTCGGTAACTACGTCGTGGTCGGTGATTACGAGGGTTACCTGCACTGGATGGATCGTACCGATGGTCACCTGGTCGCACGCACCCGTGTCGGTAGCAGTGGTATCTCTGCAGCGCCGATTGTTGAAAATGAGATGTTGTTTGTACTCGGCCGTGGTGGCGATCTCGCTGCCTACAAGATTGCCGAGTAGTCGTCCTTCGGAATTAAGTAGAACCCCATGCTCCCTGTAATCGCACTGGTCGGCCGCCCCAATGTGGGCAAGTCGACCCTGTTTAATTTCCTCACCCGTACACGTAATGCACTGGTCGCCGATATGCCTGGTGTCACCCGTGATCGTCTCTATGGTGCCGGTCGTGTTGGCGAGCGTCCCTATCTGGTCGTCGATACCGGCGGTCTAAGCGGTAATGCCGAGGGTGTTGATGCGCTGATGGAGCAGCAGGCAATGCAGGCGATTGATGAGGCCGATGCAGTGCTGTTTCTGGTCGATGCTCGAGATGGCATGACCTCGGCCGATCAGGCCATTGCCAATATGCTGCGTCGCTGTAACAAACCAATCTACCTGGCGCTCAACAAGAGTGAAGGTCTGAATATCGATGTCGTCTCGGCCGAATTCTTTGCACTCGGTATCGGAGAGCCTCTGCCCGTTGCATCGGCGCACGGAAGCGGCGTTGCCGATCTGATCGAGATGGTATTTGACGCCTTGCCACCCGAGGAGGAGGGCGACAGTGCCGAGCAGAAGGGGATACGCATCGCCGTAGTTGGACGCCCCAACGTCGGTAAGTCGACGCTGGTCAATCGTATTCTCGGCGAGGAGCGGGTACTCGCCTACGACATGCCCGGCACCACCCGCGACTCGATATTCATCCCCTTCGAGCGTGACGATGAGCGGTATGTCCTGATCGATACCGCCGGTGTGCGCCGTAAGGCGAAGGTGAAGGAGACAATAGAGAAGTTCAGTGCCATCAAGGCGCTGCAGGCGATCAACGAGGCCAACGTCGTCATCCTGGTGCTCGACGCCCACGAAGAGATCAGCGATCAGGACGCCTGGCTCGCCGGACATGCGGTCGATAGTGGCCGCGCGATGGTGGTGGCGGTTAATAAGTGGGACGGTCTTGCGTCGGATGAGCGTGACTGGATCAAGCGTGAACTTGAACGCAAATTAATGTTCCTCGATTTTGCAGACACCCACTTTATCTCAGCACTGCACGGCAGTGGCGTCGGTAACCTGTTCGACTCCATTCAGGACGCCTACGAGTCGGCGACCCGTAAGTTAAACACCCCGGATCTGACTCGTATCCTCGAAGATGCCGTCTCCGCCCACCAGCCACCACTGGTGAAGGGACGTCGTATCAAACTGCGTTACGCACACCAGGGCGGTCAGAATCCACCATTGATCGTTGTTCATGGCAACCAGACTGCGGCAGTTCCGGATAGCTATCAACGCTACCTGATGAACAAATTCCGCAAGATTCTTAAGTTGAAAGGCACACCGATTAGGGTCGACTTCAAGTCGGGTGAAAACCCCTTCAAGGATAAGAAGAAACCACCAAGAGAAAAATTTGGTAAGAAGAATAAACGGATAGAGAAGTATAGAAAGAAGTAGGATTGTTGTTTGATGAAAAAGGGGCTCTTTGAGCCCCTTTTTTTTACGTTGAATATTCAATGGGGCGGCGTCAAGCCTCCTAACGTGGGTGGGTAACTACAAAGTAACTTACAGGCTTGACGCCGACCACGACACCACAGTGGGCTGATCGGTATGGGTGGTGATAATGGAAAGATCGTCGCAGCAGGCGGTGCGCTGCCGATGTTGATAAGCATTTTTAATGTCTGTGTGGATGAGCTGTTGCTAGGTGCACCGATTAGTGGAAGTAAGGCAAGTCAGGGTGTAGCAATTTGTACAGGAAAGGTGCCAGAGCCAATCTTATTATTCACAGTAGTCGGCTAGGTTCCAATCCCGGTGACGATGTTCATCACTAATCAGACTGGATAGCATCTAAGGTGATAAGAATTCGGATTGGCAATCATTTGTAGCCCGGATGGAGCAAAGCGTAATCCGGGAGGGAAAAGTCCCGGATTTCGTTTCACTACATCCGGGCTGCTTGCTCGGAAGTCCTTGATTCAGTATCTGATTCTACTAAGTAACGGTTAGTTTCGCTGCTCCTAAAAAGGCAAATAGTGAAAAACCAACGATGATTGAGATTGTTTGAAATGCTGAGATGGCGATTCCCTTTATATATGTTGTGCCCATGATCATCGAGTACCCTGCTGCAGAAAGAAAAATACTTAATATTCCGCCAAATTCGGTTAGCTCCTCGCCAGCTTGCATAAAGGCGCTTGCGAGTATCATCGCGAGAAAGCACCAGCCGAACCCCGTGCGTTCTGCTTCAAAATAATTACCAGCTACCTTTATTGGTACAAGTAGGATGAGTAGTAATAATCCTAAGGCTGTGAAAGTTCCCATAATATTCCCTATTAATATCTGATTTCGAATAGGTGTTCTTGTGTTATTGATTTTTCATTTTTCAATAAAAATGAGCCAAATAGATAGCCAATTACTGCGCCGCTTATGTGGGCGACAAAGTTGGTGTTGGAGTTATTGTCTCCCGAATATAGTTCAGCAATATCCCATCCAATATATATCAGTGCGAGTATCCATGCCGGTATCGATATGGTTTTCAAAATAAATACAATCGCTGACCGCCATGGATAGCGAAGCGAAGGCGGTTAGTCCGCGATAGTCGACGCCGTCTGCCTATTCGTAGTTGAGAGCGAGAGCGAACGACGCGAGGCGCCGCAGGCATAAACGGTCGCGTGAAGTTTTTGCTGTTTGCTTGGGCTTGGATGCCCAAAACAAACTCTCGCAAAAATAGCGACTCCCCTAGAAAAGTATGCATTTGATTCGGACTGTTGGCATTAGAAATGCGAATAGTCCAATCATGCCCATGACTACACCAGATAGTCCTATTGTTGGTAAAGCGTTGCTGTCGTGAATAGTGGATATTGAGTATGAAAGGTTTGTCCCAATGCATAATGTTAGAACTGAAAATAGATATTTTTTCCATCCGACAATGATTTCAATGCTTGCGGCAAATGCGTAGAAAAATATTAGGTTACCAATTAAGTGGTAAATATTACCGTGGGCAAATGATGCTGAAATCATGTTGAGCACATGATACGTACTTGGTGAGTATTGAATTCTTGATGTTAGTGTCAATGGCGTTGTGTTTGTGAATGCTGAGTACTCGTTTACTAGTGCGTTTCTAATCTGTTCGATGTCAATTGTGTTATCTGTGTTATTGGCTGTTTTTACTATTTTATTGATGTGTTCTGACTTGTTCTGAGCACGATGTATGCTTAACAGTACATTTGCGCAGTTGTTTGTTGAGTTGTTTCCTGAAATTAGCTTTATGCTTTCGTCAAAGTTTTTATTCTCTACATGAGTGCAGAAGTCTAAAGTGTTGGTGTGAAGAAGTTCTTCACTAGAAACTTGGTTTCCGTATATGAATATACAGATAATGGATAGTAGTATCGTTAATAGAGGGATGTGGTTGAGTGAAAGATCTACTCTATAAGGAAAGAAAAACATTGTCTGAACGGCTTGGTTCTACGTCCTGTACGCGCAATATTTGTGTGGGAGTATATGTTTGTGCGAATAGTTATCGTAGGTCGAAGATTCGAGTTCTGCTGTATCCATATTTGTTGTGTTCATTCCTTTGATATTGTTGATGGTGTTTAAGTTACCTAGCTCTACGAGTATTGGCAAGTCATCGGTTGAGGTATGAAGTATACGATGACAGATCTTGTGTGTTGCCACTAGCCTTTTGCCTAAAGCTTTATTTGTGATAAAAAAACACCCCAATAAAGGGGTGTCTTGGTTACTGCTTTTTGATCAGGCTGTTATCAACCTTCGGCCTCTTCGCCGTGATCGTGACCACCTGGTCCGTGGATGTGGCCGTGGTCGAGCTCTTCCTGGCTGGCTTCGCGGACTTCTACGATCTTCACATCGAAGCTGAGGGTCTCACCGGCGAGGGGGTGGTTGGCGTCTACCTGGATTGACTCATCGGTGGTGCTGATGACGGTGACGATCTGTACGCCTTGCTCGTTCTGGGTGTGGAACTGCATGCCGACGGTGATCTCGTCTGCGTTCTCGAAACGATCACGAGGGATGTCCTGAATCGCCTGATCGTCACGCTCGCCGTAGCCCTCTTCGGGTGAGACGGTGACCTTCATCTCGTGGTCGACGCTCTTGCCTTCCATCTCTTTCTCCAGACCGGGGATGATGCTGCCGGTGCCGTGGATGTAGGCGAGGGGCTCACGACCCTCGGATGAGTCGATGACGTTACCTTCCTTGTCGGTAAGGGTGTACTCGAAGCTGACGACCATATTGTTGGCGATTTGCATGTAGTGATCCGTAAATAGTGATTAAAGAAAGTCGAACAGCATACGCTGATATTGGAGGTAAGCCAAACCGCCAGCCCCCGCCACTACTGGCTTAGCGCCATTTAGCGGTGCTGTTTGACTGGCTTAGTCGGTAAGAAACAGCGCCGGGTCGATGCGGTTGTTGTTGAGGCTGACGCTCCAGTGTAAATGGGGGCCGGTTACACGGCCGGTCTTGCCGACGGCACCGATCAGATCACCTTCACCGAGCCACTGGCCCGCTTTGACGTCGATACGTGAGAGGTGGCAGTAGAGGGTGACCAGCCCTTGACCGTGGTCGATCAGTACGGTGTTGCCATTGAAGAAGTAGTTACCGGTGAGTACTACTTCACCTGCGCCGGGCGCCTTGATCGGTGTGCCTTCGGGCGCTGCGATATCCATACCGCTATGGGGATTGCGCGGTTCACCGTTGAAGAAGCGGCGCAGGCCGAAGCTGCTGCTGCGCGGCCCATCGACCGGGGCTGCGAAGTTGAGCGGAATCTGATCCTGATCGAGCCAGTGGGTGAAGGCGGCCTTCATCAGCTTCGACTCTTTCCAGATGCGGTCGAGATCCTTCTGGTTGGGATTGACGTGGCGCTTGTTCTTCACCGTCAGGTGCTGGCTGCGATACTCCTTGTGGGAGACATCGAAGCTTTTGCTGCCGCCGCCCTTGATGGTGACCTTGTGTTGACCGAGTTTGGCCGAAAGAGGAATACCGACTACAGCCATCCAGCGTCCCTCAGACTCGACCACCATGGTGCGACGCTTGGCATAGCTCACATAGGGCTTGGCGCTGGTGGCCGCAGCTATATCGATCAGTGCCACACCGCCGGGTACCGACAGTGACTTGGGCAGAGAGGCAGCACTGAGCAGGGTGGTAAAGCTGAGTGTGACAATAAATAGTAGGGCTCTAATCATCGTTGCACTCCTCGACGGTGCATATCAGGTTTCCTTTAGACAGCCTCGTCTCCACACGTTCACCCGGTTGTAGCTCTGCGGCCTGACGAATGATCTGCTGATCATCCTGGCGACGCACGATGGCGTAGCCACGATCGAGGGTGGCAAGTGGGCTGACGGTATCGAGCGCTCGGGCGGCAGCAGTGAACTGCTGGCGTTGCTGCTCGAGTCGGCGCTGCATGGTGGTGTGGAGTCGGCTACGGGTAGTGCTGAGCCGGTTACTCAGCGTTTCGATGCGGTGGTGTGGCCGATAACGCTGCAGGTGTGCGTTGAGTGTATCGAGTCGAGCGTGGCGACTGCGTAGTTGAGCGCGGACGGTATTGCTCAAACGCATCGATAGCTCATCGAGTCGCTGGTACTGGCCGCGTAGCTGTTGTCCCGGATGGAGGCGCTGTAGACGACTGGCGAGCCAGTTGATGCGTTGTGAACGCTCCCCGACCTGACTCTGATGGCGTGCGGTGATGCGACGCTGCAGCATGGCAATACGGGTTTCAATCTCGTCCCGGTCGGGGGAGAGCAGTTCGGCGGCGGCCGAGGGGGTCGGGGCGCGTACATCGGCGACGAAGTCGGCGATGGTGAAGTCGATCTCATGGCCAACGGCGCTGACGATCGGGATTGAGCTGTCGAAAATGGCGCGTGCTACGACCTCTTCATTGAAGGCCCAGAGATCCTCGAGCGAGCCGCCACCGCGACCGACGATCAACACGTCGCACTCGTAGCGATCAACGGCAGTGTCGATCGCATCGGCGATCTGCTCCGCGGCGCCCTCACCCTGAACCGCGACCGGATAGATGGTGATCGGGATCGCCGGGAAGCGGCGTTTTAGCACCGAGATGATGTCGCGTACTGCCGCGCCGGTAGGGGAGGTGATGACTCCAATCCGTTTCGGCAGGGTGGGCAGGGGGATCTTGCTCGTTTCATCAAAGAGCCCCTCAGCGGCGAGTTTGCGTTTCAGTGCCTCGAACTCGCGTTGCAGCGCACCGGCTCCCGCCTCCTGCATTGATTCGGCAACCAGCTGGAACTCACCGCGTGCCTCGTAGAGCCCAGCACGGGCGCGGATCTGCACCTGCATACCGTTTTCCGGCTTGAAGCGGACCATCTGACGACGGTTACGAAACATCGCACAGCGGACCTGCGAGTTTGCATCCTTGAGGGTGAAGTAGATGTGGCCCGAGGCGGGTTGGGCGAGGTTGGAGATCTCCCCCTCGACCCAGAGCATCGGCAGGCTCCCCTCGAGCAGCATGCGCACCTCGCGGGTGAGGCGCGAGACGGTGTAGATCTCCCGTTCGCCGCGCTGGGGGGCTGAATTTGGCACTGTTGGACGCATTCGGTCGATCATACCCGAGCTGCTTCGGCTGGGCGAATAGGGGCGCTTTTCGATGAAACGGGCTGGAATCTCTCTGAGAAAGGTCTAAATCAGGTTTACCGAACAGCAGCCAGTCACTATAATGCCATCCCTTATATTCACCGCTTTATAAGGAGTCAGGAAACCATGCGCATCGCCCAGGAAGCCCTCACATTCGACGACGTTCTACTGGTTCCCGCACACTCCAATGTGCTGCCCAAAGATGTTGATCTCAGCACCAAGCTGACCCGCGGTATCAATCTTAATATTCCGATCCTCTCGGCGGCGATGGACACCGTCACCGAACACCGTCTTGCCATCGCCCTGGCCCAGGAGGGTGGCATCGGCATCATCCACAAGAACATGACCGCTGATGAACAGGCGCGTCAGGTACGGATGGTGAAGAAGTTCGAGAGTGGTGTGATCAAGGATCCGATTACCGTAGCACCCACCCTGAGCATCGGTGAGCTGATCGAGCTGACCCGCGCAGAGAAGATCTCCGGTGTGCCTGTCGTCGATGGCGAGGACCTGGTCGGTATCGTTACTAGTCGTGATATGCGTTTCGAGACCCACTTCGACGAGCCGGTCTCCACCATCATGACCCCTAAGGATCAACTGGTTACTGTTAAAGAGGGTGCCAACAAAGAAGATGTACAGAAGCTGCTGCATGAGCACCGCATTGAGAAGGTGCTGGTTGTGGATGATGGATTCCACCTGCGCGGCATGATTACCGTTAAGGACATTCAGAAGGCGACCGACAAGCCCAACGCCTGTAAGGATGAGAACGGCAGCCTGCGTGTTGGCGCGGCGGTTGGTGTCGGTGCCGGTACCGATGAGCGTATCGAAGCGCTCTACAACGCCGGTGTTGACGTGGTGGTTGTCGATACCGCTCACGGCCACTCGCAGGGTGTACTCGATCGTGTTGCATGGGTGAAGAAAAACTTCCCAAGTCTGCAGGTGATTGGCGGCAACATTGCCACTGGTGCGGCAGCTAAGGCGCTGGTCGAGGCGGGTGCCGATGCGGTTAAGGTTGGTATCGGTCCCGGTTCGATCTGTACCACCCGTATCGTTGCCGGTGTCGGTGTACCGCAGATTTCAGCTATTGATAACGTTGCCCAGGCGCTTGAAGGTACGGGTGTCCCGTTGATCGCCGATGGCGGTATTCGCTTCTCGGGTGATATGGCTAAGGCGGTTGTCGCCGGCGGTTACACCATCATGGTTGGCTCAATGCTGGCTGGTACCGAAGAGGCGCCGGGCGAGGTTGAGCTGTTCCAGGGGCGCTCCTACAAGTCCTACCGAGGTATGGGTTCTCTCGGAGCGATGGGTGGCTCGCAGGGTTCGTCAGATCGTTACTTCCAGGAGAGTACCGAGGCAGATAAGCTGGTACCCGAGGGTATCGAGGGTCGTGTCCCGTTCAAGGGATCGATGCAGCCGGTTATCCATCAGCTGCTTGGCGGCCTGCGTTCATCGATGGGTTACATGGGCTGTGCCACCATTGAGGAGATGCGTACCAAACCTGAATTTGTACGAATCACCAATTCGGGTCTCTCAGAGTCTCACGTCCATGACGTACAGATCACAAAGGAAGCGCCTAACTATCGCGTTTAGCGACGTCACTAGTTTGGGAATAGAAACGGCCCCTCGGGGCCGTTTTTTATTGTGTGGAGTTTGTATGCGTCCGTTTAATCGGTTTGCTTAATGGCAATCTTTTCCGGATTGGCCAGTAGCTCTGAAACTGCTTCGGGCGGCAGTGGACGAGAGAAGAGATAACCCTGCAGGCGTTCACAACCGAGATCTCGTAGCTGTTTGAGGTGTGCCTCGGTCTCGACCCCCTCGGCAATTACCTCCATACCAAAGTTGTGTGCGATGGCGACGATGGTCTCCACCATGTCGATATGCTCACTGCCCTGATCGAGATTGAGCACAAAGGAGCGGTCGATCTTGAGCGCCTCAAAGGGGAAGCTGTGCAGATAGCTGAGTGATGAGTAACCGGTGCCGAAATCATCGATATAGAAGCGATATCCACGGTCACGGAACTTGGTCAGCAGATTGTTATTGGCGGTGGTGTCGGCCATCAGGGTGCTTTCGGTTATCTCCAGTCTCAGGCAGCTTGGATCGAAGCCGACACCCAACAAGATCGTCTCAATGCAGTTAAACAGATCGGCCTGAAGAAGCTGTTTGCCGGAGAGATTGACGCTGATGTAGAGGTCTTTGAATTTCGGGTGTGCTTCGCGCCACTGTTTGGTGTGTTTACAGGCCTGATGCAGTACCCACATACCCAGTTCGTTGATCAGCCCTGTCTCCTCAGCCACTGGTATGAACTCAACCGGTGAGACCATGCTGCCATCACTGCGTTGCCAACGTGCCAGTGCTTCGAAGCCCTCGATCTCTCCGGTGGCTGCGGCGACAATGGGTTGATAGTGGACCGAGAGCTCCTGGTTCTCGAAGGCGCGGCGCAGGTCGGTCTCCATGGTGAGGCGGGAGAGGGCAGAGGTGTGCATCGCCTCATCGAAGAAGACGGTCTGAATGCTGCTCTCCGATTTGGCACGATACATCGCGGTGTCGGCGTCTCGAAGGATCTCCTCTGGTTCTTTATAGTCGCTGTTGCCAAAGGCGATACCGATACTACAGGGGGCAAAGATCTCGTGACCAATCAGATCGATGGGATTGCGCAGTTCGGAGTGGATGCGACTGGTGACACGTGAGATATCGAGTTCCGATTCAGGACCTTCGATTAGCATGGTGAACTCATCGCCACCGAGGCGTGCAACGGTGTCAGTTGGTCGGCTACAGCTCTCAAGGCGTTTGGCTACCTTGACCAAAAGTTTGTCACCGAAGCTATGACCCAGGCTGTCGTTGATCACCTTAAAACGATCGAGATCGAGAAACAGTACGGCAAATTTGTAGTCTTGATTGCGTTCATGGCGAGCCATCGCCTGCGCAAGGCGATCCATGAAGAGTAACCGATTGGGTAGCCCCGTCAGGTCGTCGTGGTAGGCGTTGTGCAGCAGGCTCTGTTCGGCCTCATTACGTTGAATCATGCCTCCGATGGTGTGGCTGATGGTTGAGAGCAGCTGGATCTCCTCCTCACTTCGCTGATGGTCGTGATCGAGGTAGAGGGTGAGTATGCCGAGCAGTCGGTCACTACTCTTGATCGGCAGGCAGTAGTGACCATGCTGTTCTGAGCCGGAGTCGATCCGGTGATGGTCATCATCGACGCACGCCTTGTAGATGACCTCGCCAGTGGCGGCAGCCTGACCACAAAGACAGACTCCGAGAGGAACGGTAGCACACTTCTCGACAGTCTTGGCAGGCATGCCGGACTGGGTTGCCATCTCCAGTGTGTCGCCACTGTCATTAACGAGATAAACCGCCCCCTTGCCCTGCAGGTTTAACCAGGAGGTGGCCAGAAGCTGATGTAAAATCTGTTCTAGGCGTTGCTCAAAGGGGGCGGGTTGAAGGGAGGTTTCCAGCACTGAAGCAATTAGTTGTTGCGATGCGTAGTCGCGTTCGATCTTCTCCTCAGCCGCCTTGCGGTCCGAGATGTCGCGAATAAAGGCAGTAAAGGCGATCTCACCATCGATATAGAAGGTGGTGATGGAGAGTTCGACGGGAAACTCCTGCCCATCGCGGTTGAGTCCAACCACCTCAACACGACGGTTGAGTTCATGTACCTGGCTGCTTGCTGCGGCTCTCTGTAATCCGTGGTTGTGAGCCTCTCGCAGCCGTTCGGGTACGATCAGATTGGAGAGTACCTCGCCCAGTGTATCCTGTTCGGACCAGCCAAAGATGGTTGAAGCCTGCTCGTTCCAGCCGGTGATGATGCCGTTGGCGTCGGCGGTGATAATTGCATCGAGCGAGCTGGAGACGATGGCACGGGTTCGTGCCTCATTCTCCTGTAGTGAATCAAATATCTGCTCGCGTTCTTCCACCCGTGTGATGATTTGTCGTCTGGCGATGCCGATGCCGGTTAGACCCAGTACCCAGATGAATGTGTGACCCGCACCCAGAGTGATCATGCGCATCTCTCTGAGGCGTTCAATGGGGGTCAATGGAACCGAGACACTAACACCGCCGGCCAGATCGCCGACCGTAAATCCCTGTTGGGCGTGACACTTGAGGCAGGGGGCCGCCATATGCATGGGACGAATCAGTCGTAGGTAGGGTTCGTTGTTCATGCTGGTGACTTCAGTGAACTCCTTAGCGCCACGCTTGAACATATCGAAAGACTTGAATTCCCACTCATCAGCGGTATTGATTGGATTGAGTGGTTTGATTCCACTGATATGTCCCTCGGCTCCGAACTTGGATTTGGCCAGTTCATTGAACTGGCGCACCATCAGGGCGGGATTTATCAGGGTGAGGGTCTTTCCAGAGGAGGTGACAATATCACGCTCAGGCAGGAACTCGACGTAGGGGTCGGGTTTCTGTGTCTCGGTGACTGGAACGTAGACGCCACCGTGTTTTGTGGCCCAGAGACGGAAGGTCTGATCCTTAAAGAAGTTGGCACGTAGTTCAGTGCGGGCCTGATCGAGCAGTAGGGATTGAACCTGATGGGAGTTCCAGAAGTAGCTGACGAGTATAACGACCGACCACACCGCAGTGAGGATCCAGGCCCAGCCTTTGATTTTAAAAAGCAGTTTTCCCATACAGCAATCAGACCGTCGTTGCGGCTAAAGCAGCTCTCGAGATGTGGTGTACATAATTACCAATGTTAATCACCAGATCATAGGTGAGAATGAGTCAAATTAGTATCCTCACTCGTAGGTAGATAATGAGTGAAAAGCTTACTGATTAAGTAAGTTAATCATGTGGTTAACTATCAATCTTTACGTTGGTTGTTTTGGAGGATGGTGATGGTAGGTGAGTGCTCGACTGAGCTGGCAGGAGTGAGGTTTTGGGCAAAAAAAAGCGGGGCATATAGCCCCGCTCATTACTGCTGTTGCGGCCTTATCCGAAGATATCGTGGGTAATGTTGTCGAACCAACCGTGAGCATAGTGTGCCTCACGCTTGAGTGTCTCCATCGATGCATCCTTTGGAGTGACGCCACCGGAACCCTTGATCGGGGTAACCAGGTTCTTCGCCTTGCTGTACTTGTAGATCATGCCGACCGAGATACCGTAGTTCTCGCCAACGATGCTGTAGCAGGTGTTCTGGTAGGAGGGAACACCGGGCTCTTTCTCGTTGAGCATGGCAACAATCGCCGAAGCACACGCCTTGGCCTGGATATTGGCACTGTAGCCAGACTTCGGCATCTTGGTAGCGATGCTGGCATCACCGAGTACATGTACACCCTTGTGGATGTGTGACTCGAAGGTCGCCACATCGACAGGGCACCAACCCTTCTTGTTGACCAGCCCAGCACTGAAGGCGATCTTGCCAGCCTTCTGTGGTGGGATGACGTTCATCACATCGGCCTTGATGCTCTCGACCTGAGAGTTGATCACCATGTTGTTGGCCTCGACACTCTCCACCTTACCGCCAGCCGCGCCGCCAACCCACTCGATCAGGCTGTTGTCGGTGCCGTAGCCGTAGAGGCGTTTCCAACCCTGGGTGAACAGTCCCTTCTTGGCGAACTTATCCTTGGGATCGAGAATGATGATCTTCGACTTCGGTTTGTGCGTCTTCAGGTACTTGGCGATCAGACTTGCACGCTCGTAGGGCCCAGGAGGACAGCGGAACGGATTGGTCGGTGCAGCGATGACCACGGTGCCGCCGTTGCGCATCGCCTCAAGCTGCTTACGCAGGGTGACAGTCTGAGGACCCGCCTTCCAGGCGTGGGGAATCTTCTCGGCGACCTTGGCGTCATAGCCCTCGATGGCACCCCATGTGAAGCTGATGCCGGGTGAGACGATGCAGCGATCGTACATGAAGCTGTCACCATCGGCGGTCTTGACCATCCGTTTCTCGGCATCGATGCCGGTAACGGTATCGTGCACGATGTTGACACCATGGCCAGCGAGACCGGCGTAGCCGAACTCGATATCCTTGATGCTGCGATCACCCGAGAGTACCTCGTTACTCATAAAACAGGTGTGGTAGTGCTTGTTGGGTTCGATAAGGGTGACGTGGATTGCTGGATCCATCATGCGGAGGTACTTGGCAGCGGTTGCACCACCGACACCACCACCTACAACGACAACGCGAGCCTTGGCAGCGCCACCAAGATTGGTTGCACAGCCGACAACAGTAGCGCCGACGGCGAGGCCACCGGAAATTTTAAGAAAATCACGACGATTGAAATTACTCATAATCTTTAGCTCTCCTTACTGCTGGCTGGCGTAGTAGTTGAGAACGGCATCAACGCCGCCTTTGCCATGCTTCTCAACCATGCTCTTAACTTTCTTGGACATCTTCTTCGGCCCCTCGCGGTGGCTCATTTTGAAGTCTTCCATTGAGTAGGTGAGGTAGAGCTTCGATTGTCCGGAGAGAACCGGACCTTCTTCATTGTTGCGGCCGCCATCTTCATGGCACTTTTCGCAATACTCATCGTGAAGCTTCTTACCCAGCGCTGCATCAGTACGATCGAAGCTCTGCTTCATACCGACTGGTTTTTGCTGGGAGAAGTAACCGGCCATCTTGCCGATATCCTCATCACTATAACCCTTGGCAACACGCCCCATTACTGTCGCTTTACGTTCGCCGCTCTTGAACGCCTTCATGGTGTCGGTGAAGTACTCAGCTGTAGAACCAGCGATTGAGGGCATGATGCCGACGCTGTTGCCCTGATAGCCGTGACAGGCTGAACAGGTGCCGGCCAGCGTTTCTGCTGTTGGTCCAGCGGCAAATACAGATGAACTGGCTAATAGTGCGCCAGCAGCGAGTAGTGGGGTAAGAATGGTTTTTTTAGAAACCATAGATCCTCCGTCAATTATTTATGTTGATTATTATTACTTGATGGTTCTACAGATCGATCGATTGTTATTGTTTGTATGGTGAGTTGTTACGCTCCTTCATGTCGTTAGGGATGTCCCTAATGACTATGGAGTCTAAAACAAAATGACCTGTCATTTCAAAGTGTTTTTACAAGAGCAAAATAATAAACGATAAATAGGTCATATGACCTATTTGTTGTTGGGATGAGACTGTATATATAGGCTTTTCGTCATGCTGACGCATGAATGATAGTTAGTAATTTATTACTTGCTAATTAAGTTATTGAGTGAGATTGAGGTAGAGCTGGGGTAGGCGCTGTGGCAGTTCAGAGGCCTTGCGAATAACAACATAGCCCCCCTGGCCGAAGAGGTGGGGCAGGTAGTCATTTCCCTGTTCATCGATGGTGACACAGAAGGGGCGTAGCCCCTTGCGACGTGCTTCGATAATCGCCATGCGTGTATCTTCGATACCGTAACGCCCTTCGTACTGATCGAGGTCGTTCGGCTTTCCGTCAGTCAGCAGCAGGAGCAGTTTCTGCTTGCATGGTTGTGGTTCGAGTAGATTGCTGGCGTGGCGTATCGCGGCACCCATACGGGTGTAGAAGCCCGGTCTGATTGCCGCCAGTCGTCCACGTACCTTGGCGCTATAGCGCTCATCGAACTCCTTCAGGGTATGAAAGCGGACATGGTCTCGATGGCGTGAGGAGAAGCCGTAGAGGGCGAAGCGATCATCCATCGAGCTGAGTGCTTCAGAGAAGAGGAACAGGGTGTCGCGAATCACATCGACGATACGCAGGTTGGTATCGATCCAGCTATCGGTGGAGAGTGAGAGATCGGCGAGTAGTAGACATGCCAGATCACGACCGCCATTGCGCATGTCGCGATAGAGGCGAGCGTCGCCTTGTGCATGGCCTGAGGCGAGCTGTGCTGCAAAGCGCTCATAGGCGTCGAGATCGATCTCGCTGCCATCGGGCTGCCCCCGTAACCAGACTCGACTCGGTGCCAGCAGCTGAAAACGGTTTTTAACCCGTCGTGCACTGCGGCGTAGATGTTGGGGTAATTCACAGGGTTCTGCCTCAGCAGCAACCATTGGTTGCAGTAGGCAATAATCATCGCGTAGTTCACGCTTTTTATAGTTCCACTCTGGCAGCTTGATACCGTCACCCAGCTTGATGTCGTCGCTTGCCTCTGAGGGGAGGTCTAGATCGAACTTGATCCGTTTGCTGCTGGTGGTTTTATCCTGGGAGATACTCAGCTCATCGAGATCATCGGCGATCTGTTCAGCGCTCTCAAGATCATCCTCTTCGTCGGTGCTGCGATCGACCTTGATAAATTCGGAGTGGGCGAAGATCGCCTCCCAGCGCATCGCAATCAGGCCGCGGTTCTTCTCCGGCATGTCAGTTCGTTTCGCTTTGCGCTTCTGCTCGCCCTTAGCCTTCTCACTATCGCCACTGCTCTCATCTCCGGCATCACTTCGCGGTGATTGTGTGGTGCTATTAGTCAGAGGTGGGTTGGGGTGGAGCCAGAGCGGGACCGGGTGAGGCTCACGCAGTTCATCCGGCAGCGACTCAACACTACCGGGCTCGAGCAAGGCACGGCGTAGTAGCTGCTCTACCTGCGCCTCTTCGTGGGGGAGTTTGTCGATGCCGGGACGAAGTTGTATGTGTGCAGCGACCAGCTCGGTGTAGTAGTCGAGCATGCCGGGATAGCGCTGCAGGGTCTTGAGCGTCAGCTGCTGATTATGCTGTAGCCAGTTGCTGTTGTTGAGTTCATCATCGGCCGCTGCCAGTGCGGCCAGCCAGCTGTAGAGTTTTCGATTCAGTTCACGTTTGGGAAAGAGATCGATGATGGCGGGCAGACGTAGTGCCTGCTCATCACGCCACGCCAGGGTGATCTTCTCCTCACCCTTGGCGATACGTTGCAGCCAGCCGCGACGCGCGTTGCTGGTGCTCTCCTCGGCCGCCTCGACACGCAGTGCACCATCACCACCCAGGGCGCGAAACAGTACGCTGACCGTACGCGCTACTTCGTTCAGTGTAACGGCGGCATCGGGATAACCGGTGTAGGCAGCGCGGGTGATAAAACGGTGCCAGAGTGCACCGACGTGCTCTTCCACTAGTTGCTCTCCTGGTCGTTTTTGTTGAAACAGTCTCGTGGTAGATCGGGGGCGTGACCAAACTCGTGTTCAGAGATGTGACGTGCGCAGTCGTTCTCAAGCCAGAGCAGCAGGTTATCCTTGCCGCGACTTCCCTGTGCCTGATCACAGGCGTCGATACACTGGGCGCATTGGGTACAGGTAAACATCTTACGTTTGATTGAGCGCGGTTTGAGGCGCATCGGGCAGGCGTTATCACAGGCCGCGTTGCAGTCGATACAGTTGGAGACCTTCTGGCTATCGAAGCCGACCACCATCGCCTTGCGATTTCCCATCCAGGCGAGACTCTGAAACAGCCCCACGGCACAGCCGAAGCGACAGAAGAGGTGACGGGCGAGAAGGAACTCCAGCGCCAGTACGGTGGTTGCCGCGAAGATGAAGATCGACTGATTGCGCGTCAGCTCACCGTTAAACAGGTTGGTATAGATCTCTTTGGGTGGAAGCAGATAGGTGAGCAGGCTCACTGCCCAGAGAAAGGCGAAGCCGACCACGGCAACGATCACCAGAATCCAGTACTTCTGATCGGGTGTGAGTAGTGATCCGTTGAGTTGTTGTTCAGGCAGCGATTTTGGTTCCCAGAGGGTGGGCTTACCGCTCGCTTTGAGCATCAGTGAGTTGATCATCTCCACTACCGAGAAGTGGGGGCAGAGCCAGCCACAGTAGAGCCGACCGTAGCGCCAGGCGGTTCCGATCAGCAGTACCGCACCGATGACGATTGGCAGAAAGCCGCGCACTACGATGTTGAACGCCGCCTCGCCTGCACCTATCTCGCCATTGACGAAGGCGGTGAGGCCGAGCGTCCATGGCTGACCGAAGAGGATGAAGTGGTTGAGTGTCAGGTCGAAGCGAAAGATGTCGAGTGGCGGTGCCACCACGAACAGCACGAAAAATGCCGTGCGAACGGCCAGTCGCTTCTGCTGCAGGGTCACGATCCAACCTCTTCATCACAGGCTGTACCGATCAGCGGATAGCGGAAGTTGCGTCCCGCCATTGCCTTGGCGAGACCGATCATGCCGAGCAGCACCAGCGTGGTGTGGCAGGTGGTCACATAGAGGATCACTACCATCCAGGTATAACCGCTAGAAAAACCACCCAGTGCGAAGACGGCGACGCTGACGATTACCAGCAGCAGTCCGGCCCAGATGCTGGCGCGCAGTGTCTGCGACAGGTGGCAGCGGGCCAGTGGGACTGCTGAGTTGCGGTGCTTTAGATAGAGCGAAAGCAGCCAGAGAAAGGCGATGCCGGGCAGGATCAGCAGGTTGGATAGATAGAGCACCTCAGCAAGGACCGCAAGGCGTCGCGCTGAGGTGTCGGGAGTAAGCGCTTCGTTAGCGTCCGAATGTGGCATAGACCACTTCCATCAGTGCATCGACGGTTTCGAGATCATCGGTCAGTGGCTCGACCAGTGCGGCGCGACACGCCTCCAGTGGCTCGTAACCACCCTTGATCAGGGTGGCGGTGTAGACCAGCAGACGGGTCGAGGCGGCCTCCTCAAGATCGTGATCCTTGAGTGAGCGAAGTGCGTTGGCCAGTGCCACCAGGCGGGTGGCGAGCAGGGCATCAATACCGGTCTCGCCGATCAGGATCTCCTTCTCATGCTCGGCAGCGGGATAGCTGAAACGCATGCCGACAAAGCGCTGCCGGGTGGAGGGTTTCATCCCCTTGAGCAGGTTCTGGTAGCCGGGGTTGTAGGAGACCACCAGCATGAAACCGGGCGGTGCCTCGAGTGTTTCGCCGGTGCGCTCAATCGGCAGGATGCGACGATCATCGGAGAGGGGATGCAGCACCACGGTGGTGTCCTTGCGCGCCTCGACCACCTCGTCGAGATAGCAGATCGCCCCTTCGCGTACGGCGCGGGTCAAGGGGCCGTCGCTCCAGTAGGTGCTGCCCTCACCAATCAGATAGCGACCGACCAGATCGGCGGCGGTGAGATCATCGTGGCAGGCGACGGTGTAGAGTGGACGTCCAAGACGCGCTGCCATGTGAGCGACAAAACGCGTCTTGCCACAACCGGTCGGTCCCTTGATAAGGACCGGTAGCTGATGTTTGTAGGCGTGCTCAAAGAGCCGTACCTCATCGCCCTGATGTTTATAGAAGGGCAGATCATCCTGTGCGATCTCATCCTGGGTCTTAACAACACCGGCTTCCATCGTTACTCCTTAAGCGGTTGTCAGTAGAAAGGCGCTGGTGATCAGTGCACCAAGCAGCAGTAGGTAGCCACCCATGAGCAGTCGCCAGCCAGCACGCGCGTGGCGCACGCCCATAAAGAAATCGACCACCAGCTGCGCCTTGAGCAGCGCAATCAGCAGTACGGCCAGTACCAGCTGCTGGCTACTCAGGCCGAATGGGGCAGCCGAGTAGGTGATCAGCGTCAACACCATCAGCAGTAGCCAGATCACGGTACAGGGGCGTGGTTTGAGTATAGACATCATCGGCTCAGCGCATCACATAGATGAGCGGGAAGAGGATCAGCCAGACCAGATCGACCATGTGCCAGTAGGATGCGCCGGTTTCGACACCGGTATGTTCATCGGCACTGTAACCGCCACGACGCGCCTTAAGCAGCACGGCAGCGAGTATCACCATCCCCATGATGACATGCATGAAATGGAAGAAGGTGAGCGAGAGGTAGAACATGTAGAAGGTATTGGTGCTGAGGTTGATGCCCTCGGATATGTGGTGTGCATACTCGAATACCTTTACGGCAATAAACACTCCACCCATTGCGATAGCGGCCAACAGCCAGCGGCTGCAGTGTTGCGCTGATCCCTCACGGATCGCAGCAACGGCACGTACCACAAAGTAGCTACTGGTGATCAGCGCCAGGGTATTGATCAGGCCGGCGCTCTGATTGAGCTGCTGTTGGTAGGTGTTGAAGAGTTCGATATTGCTCTGTCGAGTGAAGGCGTAGGCGAGAAAAAAGACGCCAAAAACCAGTAGCTCGGCAAAGATAAAAATCCAGATAGCGAAGTCACCGGGTAGTCTTGCAGGTGGCTTGCTGAGAGTTAGTGTGTGGTTCAATTTAGGGATTACTGTTGAGGAAAAAAAGATGGGGGAGGGCGCTTGCCCTCCCCCAAAAAGTACAACTTTATGAAACGGTAGTCGCCTCAGCCTCATCGCTGCCAACAAAGAAGCTGGCAACATAACAACCGAGTCCGACGATGAAGACCAGTCCGGCAATCTCACGCAGCCAGTAGAAGATGGCGATGTTGTCCTGGGCCTGCATGAAGGACATCGCCCCTGTCTCTGGTAGACGCTGCAGCCAAACCTGCAGGATGCCAGCACCGGTGAGGAACAGGGTGATGAAGACGATTGCCACCGTCATCAGCCAGAACGACCACATCTCCAGTACCTGCGATTTGGCGCTGTTGGCCGCTGCACGACCTCGCAGCATCGGCATCGCGTAGGAGATCATCGTCAACACGATCATCACGTAGGCACCGTAGAAGGCCATGTGGCCGTGTGCTGCTGTGATCTGCGTACCGTGGGTGTAGAAGTTCACCGGTGCGAGGGTGTGGAGGAAGCCCCATACGCCTGCGCCGAGGAACGCCATGACCGCAGTACCGAGTGCCCACAGGGTTGCAACCTTGTTGGGGTGCTCGCGGCGACGCTTGTTCACCATGTTGAAGGCGAAGATGGTCATCATGAAGAAGGGAATCGGCTCCAGTGCGGAGAAGATTGAGCCCCACCACTGCCAGTACTCCGGTGTTCCGATCCAGAAGTAGTGGTGACCGGTACCGACGATGCCGGTGATCAGGGTCATGGCGATGATGATGTAGAGCCACTTCTCGATGATCTCGCGATCCACGCCGGTGACCTTGATCAGGACGAAGGCGAGGATTGAACCGAGGATCAGCTCCCAGACGCCCTCTACCCAGAGGTGAACGGTCCACCACCAGAAGAACTTGTCCTTGACCAGGTTGTCAGGATTGTAGAAGGCGAAGAGGAAGAAGACCGCCAGACCAACCAGACCGATCAGCATCACCAGCGAGACGACTGTCTTACGACCCTTCAGTACCGTCATAGCGATATTGAAGAGGAAGCCAAGGGCAACAATCACGATACCGATCTTGGTAATGGTTGGTTGCTCGAGGAACTCACGGCCCATGGTGGGTAGCAGTGCGTTGCCGGTCATCTGTGCCAGACCCGAGTAGGGCACCAGCAGGTAACCGAGAATGGTCAGTGCACCGGCAATGAGGAAGATCCAGAACAGACCCAGTGCCAGTTTAGGACTGAACAGTTCGGTCTCCGACTCCTCGGGCACCAGATAGTAGGCGGCACCCATAAAGCCAAACAGTAACCAGACGATCAGCAGGTTGGTGTGGACCATGCGGGCCACGTTGAAGGGGATCTCAGGGAAGAGGAAGTCTCCCATGACATACTGCAATCCAAGGATCAGACCGAAAAGGATCTGACCGATGAAAAGGCCGATAGCCGCAATGAAGTAGGGCTTGGCGACGGATTGTGACTGATATTGCATCTCTATTTCTCCCTTAACCCTGAATGTTTGGCGGCCAGCCAGCAGTGTTGATCTCTGAGGTGTACTTCAGGAACTCGGCGATAGCCTCTAGCTCCTCATCAGAGAGATTGAACTGCGGCATGCTGCGGCGTCCGGGAATGCCCTCGGCAGGACGGCTCTTGATGAAGCCGATGATCGCTTCTTTACTGTTGCCAAAGCGTGTGTAGACGTTACCCAGCTCTGGAGCGAAGTAGGCACCTTCGCCGAGAAGGGTGTGACAACCGATGCAGTTATTCTCCTCCCAGACCGTCTTACCTAACGCCACCTGCGGGGTAAGGTTTTCACGATTATCTCGCTGGGGTAGTGACCCCATGGTGTCGAAGGTTAGAGCCAGAAACAGCAGGAAGAAGAAGAGACTCCCTCCATAAAATATGTTTCTGGCCATCGATTTTGTGAACGTTTCGCTCATTGATTGGCACCCCTCTAGTGTCGTTTGTTTTTGCTAGGCTGCTTTATCCCTTTTCAACGTGCAAAGGGCATTGACCTACGTCAATGGTCAGAAAACAGAGTGGGAACAAATGCTGCTGGCCGGTCGTATTTATGGCTATCGCTCAGCGAGTTTAGAGGGCTAGAGGCTGAAATGTGTACGAGTCCATGAGGGGGCATCAACATTCGTTAAGTGAGTATCGTTTACGGTAGCGGTGGGTTTCAAGGTGCGAACCCTGATGCGGAGTGTGTCGCAGTCGGAATGCCAACCTGGTATGACGATGCCATATGAAACAGCGTCTGCGAAGTGGAGGTGCGCAACGAGCGAATGAAATGAACCGAGGCGGTCGAAGCTGAGTTGAAAATTTTGACGCGTCAGATTGGAGAGATGCGGTAGCGCTCAGTGGTAGGCATGGCTGCCTCGATGCCTCACAGTATCAATAGCCTGCTCTCCCAAACAGGTGGTCAGCTGCTAATATACATATAGGGAGTGTGTGTTTATTACGTTGCTATTAATTGGGGGAAATGTCATGAGCAGGCAGACTGGTTTCACTTTGATCGAGTTAGTGATTGTGATTGTTATTTTGGGAATATTGGCGGCCTATGCAGTGCCCAAATATATGGAACTCGACAAAGAGGCGCGGATTTCGGTTGTAGAGGGATTGGAGGGAAGTTTGAGGGCCTCATCCGACATGGTTCATGCGCTGGCTCTGGCAAAAGAGACAACCGGTGCCTCGACAACTCTGGATATTGGGCCCAGCACTATTGATGTGAGCAATGGGTTTGCACAGCCTACTTCTGCAGGAATCGGTACAACGATTGTCGATCTGAGTGGTTTTGATATCGTCACAACTGTTGCAGACACCATCTCATTCCAGAAAAAGGGGGCGCCTACCCCTGGTGACTGTCAGGCTACCTACGTCTATGACGATTCAACACCAGGCAACTACCCTGCAATATCCCGCACTACCTCAGGCTGTTGATGCGTTTTAACGGTTTGAAGTAACCGCGTATAATTGGCTGTCGCCATTGGAAACCACAGGTGCAGTTCATGCTTGTGGTTTTTCTTTGCGCTCTGGTAGTTGATAAGCCATCGCCGGGAAGCATCAGGTGAGATGAGGCAGTGATGTTTCTCGTGGAAATGGTGCTCTAATTCTTTTCCGAAATTATCGCGTAACTATCTGTATTAATTAGGTCGCTAAGGGTAGAATTGAGCCGTTTTTATATGGGTTGAATGTATCTTAACTGGTTGTTATTTATGAATAAGGTTAGTGTTTTGTTCGTTTGCATGGGCAATATCTGTCGTTCACCAACGGCGGAAGGTGTCTTCACTTCATTGGTGAGTCGTGATGGCCAAGAGGAGTCAATTGAGATCGACTCTGCGGGCACGCATGCCTATCACGTTGGTAAGGGACCCGATGGGCGAGCCGAGGAGGCGGCAGGTAGACGAGGTTTTGATCTCAGTCCGCTCAGGGCGAGAACGGTGAAGCCGGATGACTTTCACCAGTTCGACTACATCCTGGCGATGGATAGCAGTAACTACGATGACTTGATTGCGATCTGTCCTGCCGGTCAGGAACACCGGGTCAAGATGTTTCTCGAGTTTGCACCACAGGTGAGTGAAACTGAGGTGCCTGATCCCTACTACGGCGGTCACAGCGGTTTTGAGCATGTGCTCGACCTGGTTGAGGCGGCGAGTGAGGGATTGTTAAAGGATATCTATAATCGCGTCGAGAAGTGAGTAGCTCTCGATAATCAATTATTGAGATAAAAAAAGCCCGCGTTAGGTTTAACGCGGGCTTTTTTGTTTTCGGTTACTAACTGAGGTTAAGCTTCGCCCTTATCTCTGCCTGATGTCGGTGCTGCAGAAGGGGAAGGTGCAACAGCTGGTTTCTCACTCTTGGCTGTCTCTGCCTTTGGTGCTTCACTCTGAACTGGCTCAGCCTTAGGTGTCGTGCTCTTGGGAGTGTCAGCTTTAGGTGTGTCGGCCTTTGGAGCTTCACTCTTTGGAGTGCTTACCTTCGGCGCTTCAGCGGCAGGTTTAGGTTTTTCACTCTCCTGCTTTGGTTTTGCTGGAGCTACCTCAGGTTTCGATTCCGTTGGAGCTGGTTTCTCGGCGGCCTTTGGCTGTGGTGCCTGCTCCTTCGGTTTCTCATCACGCTTTTCACTGCTGCTCTGCGTCTTACTCTCACTAGCTGCTGGTGCCTGAGCGGGTGCAGTCTGCACGTGCTTCTCAGCCGGTTTTTCACTCTTCACCGTTGCGGCAGCAGGTGTTTCGCTCTTTACTTCCTGCTTTGATTCCGGAGCAGGGGCGCTGTCGTTACGCTTGGGTTTATTGTCGCGAGCTGGTTTCTCAGTGTCGGCAGGTTTATTCGACGATTGTTGTGGCTGCTCGTTACTGTTCTCGCTGCTCTGGCTGTTCTCTTCGTTCTTGTTCTGGGTGTTTCCACCACCGCCACGACGACGACGTCCTCCGCGACGACCACGACGTGAGCCGGAGCCCTCCTTCTGTGGACGAGCTTCGTTCTGTGCGTCATTTTTTGGCTGGCCATCGGCGCTCTCTACTTTCTTCGCGCTCTGCTTCTCCTTGTTATCCCTCTGTCCTTGCGGTTTACCCTGGCCACGCTTCTCGTCACCCTTGTTACGATTGCCACCCTGGCCGCGGTTGCGCTGCTGGCCGCGTCCAGAATCACCTTCGCCTCGGCCTGAGTTACGTCGGCCGCCACGATTTCTGCTTGGGCGACTCTTCTTCTCCTCTTCCTCTTTTACCTCGGGTTTGGCGGGTGAGAAGAGGTTGGAGAAGAGACGACGAATAATGCCGGGGCTGCTCGGTTGTTCGACAGGTTCGATCTTCTTCGCTTCTGGTTTGGGTGCTGTCTGATTGATTCGTTTGACTGCAGGCTCTTCGAGAGTGACCTTCTCCTCGACTCGCTTGGCGACCGGGGCCTCCTCTTCAGCAGCGGTTGCCATTTTATAGCTAGCATCGCTCTGCTCAGGCATCTCGTGGCTGCGGATGCGGGTCACCTCGTACTGTGGTGTCTGCATATTGGGATTAGGAATAATCAGTAATGCAACGCCGTAACGCTTTTCAACAGTGCTGATTGCATCACGCTTCTCATTGAGCAGGAAGGTGGCAACGTCGACTGGTAGCTGCGCCTGTAACTGCCCGGTCTTCTCCTTCATCGCGTTCTCTTCAAAGAGTCTCAGCACCGCGAGAGCCAGTGATTCAACGCCACGTACCGTACCCTGACCGCTACAGCGCGGGCAGACATCCTGACTCGATTCACCCAGTGAGGGGCGCAGACGTTGACGTGACATCTCCAGCAGACCGAAGCGTGAGATACGACCGACCTGCACGCGTGCGCGGTCCATCTTCAGTGCGTCACGGAGGCGATTCTCAACCTCACGTTGGTTACGGGTTGGGCTCATGTCGATGAAGTCGATAACGATCAGGCCGCCAATATCGCGCAGTCGTAGCTGACGGGCGATCTCATCGGCCGCTTCGACGTTAGTATTGAGGGCCGTCTCCTCGATATCGCTACCTTTGGTGGCGCGAGCCGAGTTGATATCGATAGAGATCAGTGCCTCGGTCGGGTCGATGACGATGGAGCCGCCCGAAGGGAGACGAACCTCACGATTGAAGGCGGTCTCGATCTGTGACTCGATCTGATAGCGCGTGAAGAGGGGGACGGCATTCTGATAGAGCTTGAGTTTGGAGAGGTTGTTCGGCATGACGTGGGACATGAACTCATGTGCCTCGTCGTAGGTGGCCTGGTCGTCGACCAGAATCTCACCCACATCACCACGCATGTTGTCACGCAGCGCGCGGATAATGACGTTGCTCTCCTGATAGATCAGGAATGAGGCGGCGCGCTCAGAAGCGGCCTTCTCGATCGCAGTCCAGAGATTGATCAGGTAGTCGAGGTCCCACTGCAGCTCCTCGGCAGAACGTCCAACACCGGCGGTGCGCACGATCAGTCCCATTCCTTCTGGAATTTCAAGCTGACTCATCGCATCGCGCAGTTCGCTGCGATCCTCACCTTCGATACGGCGTGAGACACCGCCCGCACGGGGATTGTTGGGCATCAGGACCAGAAAACGGCCCGCAAGACTAATAAAGGTAGTTAGCGCAGCGCCCTTGTTGCCGCGCTCCTCTTTTTCGATCTGGACAACAACTTCCTGCCCCTCTTTGATCGCATCCTTAATGTTGACGCGCCCACCACCCGAGGTGGCTTCTTCAGCGAAGTAGCTGCGTGCGATCTCTTTGAGGGGGAGGAAGCCGTGGCGCTCAGCGCCGTAATCGATAAACGCAGCCTCAAGGCTGGGCTCTACTCGGGTAACTCTACCCTTGTAGATATTCGATTTTTTCTGTTCCCTTGTTGCGGTCTCGATATCGAGGTCGTAAAGACGTTGGCCATCCACGATGGCCACGCGCAGCTCTTCGGGCTGCGTGGCATTCACCAGTAATCGTTTCATATTCAGGATCTCTTAGATGCTCAACCCTGTTCAGGCGCAGGCTTCTCAGGCTTGGGGCTTCGTGACACGGCAGCACTGGGACGATCTCGTCGACCCGATGACAATGCGTAGCGATGCCGGTCTCAATAAAGAGCCCTAGCCGGTGGAGCAGTGCGATAAATAGGGGAGCGTAGCTGTACATATATATAGTTTGTTGCCGATGCCTTCTGGCATGGGCGGATATCATTCTCGGTTACGAATTTTTTGGTGTTCCGAATCACCTTGTTGATGGATTGGAACCGGCACCTGATAAAAGCTTGTGCAGGACCCAATCCGGGAAAGCTTGTCTTGGCTGAAGACCGCGCCTTGGTTGGCGTGCTGGTCTAGGGCTTTTAGAACAAACGCGACCCACTATATCAGCGATATGAAAGGGCATCAATGGATGGGGGTATCTCTAAGCTATTGTGTAAATTCCGGGGAGTCGCTATTTTTGCGGAAGCTTGTTTTGGGCATCCAAGCCCAAGCAAGCGGCAAATACTTAACGCGACCGTTTATGCCTACGGCGCCCCACTAACCGCCTTCGCTTCGCTATCCATGGCGGTCAGCGAAAGATTTCTAATATTCCGATGAAATGGGAGGGTTGAAGCTGCTATTATCGGCGCGATGAATAGCGAGGTTGTCCATAATCGAGTCCGAGAGCAGACCGTTTCCGAGGAGGAGGCGGGGCAGCGCATCGACAATTATCTGTTGCGTGAGCTCAAGGGAGTACCCAAAAGCCGTATATACCGAATCCTGCGCAAGGGTGAGGTGCGAGTTAATAAAGGCCGCATCAAGCCGACATATCGTCTGAACGTCGGTGATATTGTGCGTATTCCGCCTATTCGAACTAGCAGTAAAGAGGGCGAGACGAAGATCAAACCGGGAAGTCTCGACTGGCTCGAAGGACGTGTGCTGTTCGAAGATAAGCGGGTGCTGGTGCTCAACAAACCGAGCGGCATGGCGGTTCATGGGGGCAGTGGTCTTAGTTTCGGTGTGATTGAAGCGCTACGCGCAATACGACCCGATGCCCCTTATCTGGAGCTGGTACACCGGCTCGATCGTGAGACTTCAGGCTGTCTGCTGATCGCGAAGAAGCGCTCAGCGCTGCGCCGACTCCATGAGCTAATGCGCACGGGTGGCATCGATAAACGTTATCTGGCCCTGCTAATGGGACGGTGGCGGGGTGGGGCACGGAAGATCGATGCACCGCTACTGAAAAATAGCCTCAAGAGTGGTGAGCGGGTGGTACGGGTCGATCCGCAGGGCAAGGCGGCCGATAGTCGCTTTATCCCGCGGCAGATTATGCAGAGGGCTAGCCTGGTAGAGGTTGAACTGGGAACCGGTCGTACCCATCAAATCAGGGTCCACGCCGCCCATGTGGGCCACCCTATCGCGGGTGATACGAAGTATGGCGATGAGACGTTTAATGGTGCATTGCGTGAGCGGGGGCTTAAACGACTCTTTCTGCACGCCTACAGACTGAGTTTTACGCTCGGTGATGATGAGAAGCCGATCACAATCGAAGCACCACTGGATGGTGAACTACAGCAGCTGGTTGATAGACTCAATGACGATGAATAGTTACAAACTTCTAATATTTGACTGGGACGGAACCTTGATGGACTCCGTTGACCAGATCCTCTACTGCATGAGGGCCGCCATCGGCGATCTCGAATTAGAGCCGCGTACAGGTCAACAGATCAGGGACATTATTGGTCTAGGGCTGCATGAAGCGGTCGAGACGCTCTATCCCGGTCGTGAACCTGAATTTGCGCAGGTGATGGCTGATCGCTATCGACACCATTTCCTCTCTGCCGATGTGACGGTGGCTGATCTCTTTGACGATGTTGATATTCTGCTTGAGCAGCTCCGCTCTAGTGGCTATCTGCTGGCCGTGGCGACAGGTAAGGGACGAACAGGTCTCGATAAAGTACTCAATGAGACCGGCATGGGCGCGCACTTTCACACCACACGCTGTTCTGATGAAACCCGTTCAAAGCCCCACCCGTTGATGCTGGAACAAATTATGAACGAACTTGACTGTCTGCCTGAGCAGACGTTGATGATTGGCGATAGCGAGTTCGATCTAGACATGGCTAACCGTGCCGGAGTCGGCTCGGTGGGCGTCAGTCATGGTGTTCACAGCTGTGATCGACTGGTGAGCCATAATCCACTCGGATGCCTCGATCGTGTTGCCGATCTCCATTCGTGGCTCTCTGATGAGCTGAGTAAGAGTGCCTGAGAAACAATCCAATTTCTAAAATATTGATTTCAAGGAAAGCTAATGTTTAACAAGATCGAGAAGAACGTGGCGGATCAGAATAGTGAGGGGTGGGAGCGGGATCTGCTCAATCGTCTCGCCTTTGCATCGATCAATGAGCAGCGACGTGCCAGACGCTGGGGGATCTTCTTCAAACTATTGTTGGTGCTCTATCTGGTGGGGCTACTGTTCCTCTCGGTACCATCGTTGCAGGAGGGCGCTACGCTAAAAGACGAGAAGCATACCGCTCTGGTAGAGCTAGAGGGTGTGATCGCGGCGGGTAGCAAGGCGAGTGCCGACAACATCGTCACCGGACTGCGTGATGCCTTCGAGGATGAGAACACCGCCGGTGTGATTCTGCGTATCAACAGTCCCGGTGGCAGCCCGGTACAGTCGGGTTATATCAACGATGAGATCGTGCGCCTACGCGAGAAGTACCCCGATACTCCCTTCTATGCGGTTATTTCCGATATCTGTGCCTCGGGAGGCTATTACGTTGCCGTAGCTGCAGATGAGATTTACGCTGACAAGGCGAGCATTGTTGGATCGATCGGTGTGATCATGAACGGCTTTGGTTTTGTGAACACGCTCGACAATCTTGGTGTTGAACGCCGACTCTATACTGCTGGCGAGCATAAAGGTTTCCTCGATCCCTTCTCTCCTGAGAATGAGGATGAGGTGGCTCATATAGAGACACTACTGACCGATATTCACGGTCAGTTTATCGACACGGTGAAAACGGGGCGCGGTGAGCGTCTGAAAGAGAACGATAAACTCTTCTCGGGTCTACTCTGGACCGGTGCTCAAGCGGTTGAGATGGGACTGGTTGATAAGCTTGGTAGCGCGGGTTATGTGGCACGCGAGGTGATTGGCGAGGCAGATATTGTTGACTTCACACCCAAGGAGACGCTGTTAAAGCGCTTCAGTGATCGTCTTGGAAGCTCTATGGCTAATGCCATCACTAATCAGGTAGGTGGTCTGAAGCTTCAGTAGAACTCGTTATAAGTAGTCCAACTAGGCCACGATAGAGACCGTCTCTATCGTGGCTTTTTTATAATGCGCCTCACCTGTTGATGAGCCTATATTCAGAAACATAGTCGACTAGCTCCATCGATTGCTAGTGGCTGGCGTATATACGGCTCTCTCCGTTTTTCTCAATGGTGACTACGTTATAGGCATCTTTTCTACTGCCCTCCATGCCAGGAGAGCCCATCGGCATTCCTGGTACGGCGAGTCCGCGAATCTCTGGACGCTCTACTAACAAACGTTTGATGTCGCTCGCGGGCACATGCCCTTCAATAATATAGCCTCCAATCTTGGCCGTATGACACGACTGGACTTCAGTCGGTATGCCAAGCACATTTTTTATCGGCTGCATATTGTGCTGGTTGTGGCTGGTGACGGTATAGCCATTATTTTCCATATGTGCAGACCAGCCGTAACAGCAACCACAGCTTGGACTATTGTAGATGTTGATTTCTGTGGCCTCTGCTGTGGTGAGTAGTGACGAAGAGAGAAGAAACATTACTGTCGCAACAATAATGATATTAATTTGAATAAAACATAGAAAAAAATGCGTGAAGCTTTGTTCCGATTCATGTCTGTTCCTCGAGTCGACGGGGTTACCTTCAGATAGGTAGAAGTATGTCGAAATGGTTAGAGTCTGTGGTGGAGCTGTAAGAGATACGTATTGCAGCTCTATCAACCCTTTGTGTGGAGAAAAAATCACACATGTGTGACTGCTGATAATCGGTGGTGGTGACTATCTTGTTCATTAATTGAAGCATATTGACCAACATCTACCGATCGGATGTTTTTGTCAATTAGGGTATATACGATTTGGAATTGGAATAAATCTGCCGTGATGTGAGCAAGGGTATTTGTATGATTAAAGCGAGGCGGAAACGATGGCACGAATTGGTGCTGGATGGCCCTCTACGGTTTTGTTTGGATTGTCTGGATCGAGATAGTTGGCCATCGATTCAAAGTGCATCCACTCGGTACGACGCTGCTCATCAGCCGTGGTGGGACTGACATCAATGAGCTCTATGTTTGAGAGCCCAGCCTTCTCCAGCCATAACATCAATGTGGCAGGGGAGGGTAGAGTGTGGACGTTTTTCATCTTGGCGTAACGTCCGTTGGGGTGGAGCAACTCACCTTGATGACATTCAATTACCAGTCCCTCAATGATTAACTGGCCGCCTGGTTTAAGGTGCTGTATGAGTTGCTCGATGTGTTCCATGTGATCTTTGCGATGATAGATAACGCCCATCGAAAAGACAGTGTCGAAGCTCTTGTTGCCTTCGGGTATCTCGTCAAGTTTAAGCGGTAATATGTGCATTGCCCGTTCACCAATAAAATGGCGCATGGCGGTGTACTGCATCACGTAACTGATGGTTGGATCGATGCCGATCACTCGCTCGGCCCCGGCACCCAGCATGCGCCAACCGTAATAGCCGTTGCCGGAGCCGACATCAAGCACGGTTTTTTCTTTGAGGTCGATTGCATCCTCAATGCGCGCCCACTTCCAGTCCGAGCGCCACTCGGTGTCGATATGGATGCCGTAGGGGCAGAAGGGACCTTTGCGCCATGGATGGAATGCCAGCAACGTTTCGCGAATCTCCTTTCGAGTCGCTTCAGTCAACTCATTGCCGTAACCGATCTCGATACAGGCTTTGCTCAGATCGATGTGTGAAGGGGAGAGTTTGGGTAGCGCCTCCAGTGCGGCCAACCAGCGTGGCAGGTCACCGTGACGGGCTAATTTATCCTCAGACTTCTGTGGCACGCTATCGAGCCAGTGCGCAAGTGATGAGTCTGCCATCCACGCAAACAGGTGTTCATAACCGAACGGTGAAAAATTCATTTGAAGGCAATCAGAGAGGTGAAGTTAAAGGCTTGAAACCACTGCTCGCTGCAACTAAAGCCTGCCGTAGAAAGTCGCTGTTGGTGAAGCTCAAAGGTGTCAGGAATCAATACCTGTTCCAGTGCGGCGCGTTTTTGACTGATCTCAAGCTCCGAGTAGCCGTTGGCGCGTTTAAAGGCGATATGCATCTGTTCATGAAAACGTGCAATCTCGCTCTCATTGAAATGGAGCTTTTCGGATAGAACCAGAACGCCGCCCGGGTTGAGTCCCCGGTGGATCTTCTGTAACAGCTCAAGTCGCTCATCTGGGGGGAGGAACTGCAGGGTGAAGTTAATCACTACCAGTGAGGCATTGTTGATCTCGACTTGACGAATGTCGGCACAGTGAATCTCCACCGGTGTCGCAGCCAGATCATGATCAACATTCTCATGGCATCGTTCGGTCATCGCCTCAGAGTTATCAATGGCGATGATTCGACAGTCACTCGCCTTGATACGTCGACGGAGTGAAAGTGTCGCTGCTCCGAGCGAGCAGCCGAGATCGTAGATCTTGCTGCCATCGGTAACGTACTGCTCGGCGAAGAGGCCGAGCAGGGCAATAATCTCCCCATAGCCAGGGACCGAGCGGCGAATCATATCGGGAAAGACCGAAGCGACATTCTCGTCGAATTGAAAGTCGACGATCATCGATTGCGGTTGGTTAAATATAGCGTCGCGCTGACTCATGAGCGGTAGCTGTCAGGCCTCAAGGGCGTAGAGCTCGCGAATCTCCTGATCCCAGATGGTGTCATCGATCGTCTCCAGAACCATAGGAATATCATTGAAGTTATCGTTGTTCATGATGTAGCGGAAACACTCCCAGCCGATGTGACCCATACCAAGGCTGTGGTGGCGATCGACACGTGAACCGAGTTCTGGTTTGGAGTCATTGAGGTGCATGCCGCGTAGATATTTAAAACCGACCAGTTTGTCGAATTCGTTAAAGGTCTTCTCACACGCCTCTTCGGTACGCAGGTCGTAACCGGCGGTGAAGGTGTGACAGGTATCGAGACAGACACCAACACGTGACTTATCCTCAACGCCATCAATGATCGCAGCGAGATGGTCGAAGCTGTAGCCGAGTGTGGTGCCCTGACCGGCGGTGTTTTCAATTACGGCCACGACATCGTTTGACTGTTCCAGTGTGACGTTGATCGACTCTGAGACGATGGCAAGGCTCTGCTCTTCGCTGATCTTTCCCAGGTGGGCGCCGGGGTGGAAATTGAGCAGTTTGAGTCCGAGCTGTTCGCAGCGTTGCATCTCATCAAGAAAGGCGTCGCGCGACTTGGTTAGCGCTTCAGGTTCGGCGTGGCCCAGGTTGATCAGGTAGCTGTCGTGCGGCAGTACATGCTCGGGGGCGATACCGACTTTGTCGAGGTTCTCTTTGAAGGCGTTGATGCTCTTCTCAGTGAGAGGCTTGGCCTTCCACTGACGCTGGTTCTTGGTGAAGAGGGCAAAGGCCTTTGCTCCGATCTTCTCGGCATTAAGCGGTGCATTCTCAACACCGCCGCTGGCGCTCACATGGGCTCCGATATATTTCACGAATGGACTCCGAATTGAAACTATTGCTGAAAAATGGAGGCTACTTTAGCTCTCATTGAGTAGCTGATCAAAGTCAGCGCGAGAGAGGGGCTTGCTGAAGTAGTAGCCCTGATAGTTGAGACACCCCTTGTCACGCAGGAAATTTAACTCATTTTCGTACTCTACCCCCTCCGCGATAACCTCTAATTCGAGATGACTCGCCATGGAGATAATGGTCTCGACGATCAGAGCATCGCTGGTGTCAGTAGTGATATCACGTACGCTGACCGCCATGGATAGCGAAGCGAAGGCGGTTAGTCCGCGATAGTCGACGCCGTCTGCCTATTCGTAGTTGAGAGCGGGAGCGAACGACGAAGAACAAGCTTCCGCAAAAATAGCGACTCCCCGGCAAAGGATTGGTCGATCTTAAGCCGGTCTAGAGGCATCCGTTTGAGGTAGGCCAGTGAGGAGTAGCCGGTGCCGAAGTCATCGATGGCAAAGCGTACGCCCATACGCTTGAGTGTCTGCATCTTCGCCGAGACCTCGGTGGCATTCTCGACCAGTATTCCTTCAGTGAGCTCCAGCTCCAACAGGCGTGGATCGATCTCGCTCTCTTTGATGATTGACTTGATCTGGTCGACAAAATCACTCTGGTGGAACTGGCGTGGACTGACGTTGACTGAGATCATCGGCAGGCGCTCCTGCTCTCTATTCCACTGTTTGAGGTTGTGACAGGCTTCACGCAGGACCCAGATGCCGATATCGATAATTAGTCCCGACTCCTCAGCGAGCGGGATAAATCGAGCGGGAGAGATGCCCCCCCATCTCAGGGTGATTCCAGCGCAGCAGGCTCTCGGCACCGATCAGCTGATGGTCACTATTGAACTGCGGTTGGTAGACTAACTCCAGCTCTCCCTTTTCAGCCGCCTGGCGAAGCTGGTTTTGCAGGTAGAGACGCTCTTCAGCAGCCTGCTGCATACTGGGCAGGAAGAAGCTGATACGGTTTTTACCCAGCTCTTTGGCGCGGTACATAGCGGTATCTGCATGCTTGAGGATGTCGTTGATATCCTCGTTTTCGATCGGAAACATGCTGATACCAATACTGAAGGTGAGATGGTGTTCGTGCTCGCTGAGCATAAAGGGCTGCTGCAGAATTTCCTGGACTTTGAGGGCCACCTGTTGCGCCTGATCAGCAGAGACCTGAGGATCGCGCTCCAGCTCGCTGGCGATAATGACAAACTCATCACCACCGAGGCGGGCGACGGTATCCTCCTCACGCACGATATTTTTCAGTCGCTCACCGATTTCGATCAGTAATTCGTCACCGGCGTGGTGACCGAGTGAATCGTTAATGATCTTGAAATTGTCGAGGTCAAAGAAGAGCAGGGCTGAATAAACATCGTGACGACGCGCCTGTGAAAGTGACTTGTTGAGCTGCTGCATCAGTTGAGTACGGTTCGGCAGCCCGGTTAGCTCATCGAAGTAGGCCTGCTTGCGAAGAAGTGCCTCGTTTTTGCGTTTTTCGGTGACATCGATGCTCAGACCGATCAATCCGGTGACGTTGTTTTTTTCGTCAGTGGTGCGAATCTTGGTGAGTTCCAGGTCGTGAAGTTCACCATCACGGAATTTTATCTTTTCACTCGAACTGTGAGGCCCAGGCAGCGATAACGCCTCTGCATCGGTGATGATGCTGTGTTGCATTACCTCATCATCAAACAGCGCGCTGTAGTGGTTGGCGGAAAGAAATTTCGACTCAGGAACGCCAAGGGCATTACAAAAGTCCTGGTTTACAAACAGCGGATGGCCGTCACGGTTTTGATACCAGATACCGATCGGTGCGTTGTCGAGTATCGACTGCAAGGTTTGAGATTTGTCGCGCAGCGCCTGCTCGGTCATCTTAATATCGGTGATGTCATGTACCACACCGATAAAACGGTGCGGTTGTTTATTCTCATTAAGGAAAAGCTGGCCATAGGCCTTGAGCAGACGAATTGTTCCATCGGGACGTTTGATTCGATATTCGATCGAATCCTCATGTTTTTCTCCTTTCATCACCGCTGCTGTTCGGAGCATGAAGAGTTCGCGATCTTCATCGACGACAAATTCCCTGTATGTACCGAAGGCCGGTAGGTATGCGTCAGCGGATGTACCGTGTATGGCAAAGCACTCATCGCTCCAACGCATTGTCATTGAAGAGAGGTCAACATCCCATGTGCCAATGTGAGCAATAGCCTGGGAGCTTAGAAGCTGCTCTTCGCTTTCACGTAGTTGCTTTTCAACCTGTTGACGATCAATGATCTCTTTCTGTAGACGTCGGTTCCAGATTACGACCACAAGTAAAATCACAAAGATGCCAGAACCTATGGGTATTGCGACGATCAGGATCTCGTGCAGATTGAAGCCTTTATCAACCTGTAGCTGAATCCAGCGTCGCATAATTGTTTTGCGTTCCTCTTCGTTAATGCTCGCTAGACCCTTCTCCAGAATGGAACGCAGTTCTGGCCAATCCTTTCGGACACCGATGCCAAGCTCAAATTCGTAGGGTGTGTGGGCAGCTACTTTGAGATTGGTGAGGCCAAGCTGATTGATAGCGTAACTAGCCGAGGCGAGATTGCCGATAAAGGCTCCGATCTCTCCCACCGAGAGGGCGTCCAGTGCTTCACGAATAGTTTTGTAGGGGACGAGACGGAGCTCAGGGTGGTTTGACTCCATTAAATCATGACTAACATAACCGTCGACCACCGCGACGGTGATGTCTCCCAGGCTATCTATCCCGCCAAGGAACGGTGCATCAACGCGGGTCAGGATGACCATCGGAAAGTTGAGGTAGGGGGAGGTGAAGCTGAGATAACGGCTGCGTTGCTCGGACTTCATGGCGGCAGCGAGACCATCAATGCGCTGATCTTTGGCTGCCTTGATGACACCTGACCAACTATCTATCCGAGCCGCTTCAATCTTAACCCCGAGTCGTTGTTGTAATAGCGCCATAAAATCTGCCGCCATGCCACTGTAGTTGCCCCGCTGGTCACGGTATTCAAAGGGTGCCCAATCGGGGTCAATGCCGATGCTAATGACTGGATGGTTGTTGAGCCAGGAGCGCTCCTTATCACTCAATTGCAGTGGTTCGGCGGCTGCGCTGAGAGTGATGAGGGTTAATAGAATGATTAGTGAAGATTTCACGCTGCAACTCGGCCTATGTCGTTCTGTCTGGTGCATTCCATTGCCTGTAAGCGTAGCGGGTGAAGCAAGTTTAGACGCTTATACTACACCAATAACAGTGGCTTAGAACCGTTACGAGAACTGGTTTGAGATAAGGATTTGTCTGTTTCGTCCCGTGTTCTCTGGGTGCACCAATACGATGCGCTTTGATGACCCTTGTCAGCTTGTCTCTCTAGTAGGCGTGGTCGTTACACCTACAAGGCTGTAGTCAATAAAACTACACAAAAAATAGTGGTAAGAGTGCACATTAATTTAGTGGTATAAGTCGTTGTAAATATATTATTAATTGTGTCGGGTATTCGCTACAACAGCTGTGGCGAGATTGTTAATAACAAGAACAGTTCTTAACGTCAGATTTCGGCTAGTGATAGCCCGTTGATTGACTATACTTGGCGGAGTAGCTTGATGAACTCGGAGAGCCCTATGGGGAGGACATTACTACTGGTCGACGATGAGGAGAATATCCTCCGAGCCTTGGTTCGACTACTGCGACGTGATGGATACAAAATACTGACGGCTGATAGTGGTAAGGCAGGTCTTGATATATTGAGGGAGCATGATGTTGGCGTGCTCCTATCTGATCAGCGCATGCCAGGGATGTCGGGCTCTGAGTTTTTAGCCGAGGTGCGAAAGCTCTATCCAGAGACCGTGCGGATGGTTTTAAGTGGTTATACTGATCTCTCCTCAGTCACCAATGCCATAAATCATGGCTCAATCTACCGCTTTCTCAGTAAACCCTGGGAAGACGACCTGCTGAGAGAAAACATAAAAGATGCCTTTCAGCATCAGGAGCTTGCCAGTGAGAATGTTCGTCTGGCTGCTGAGCTGAAACACGCCAATGAACTACTTGAGGGGAAGAACCGAGAGCTTCTGCGAGATGTTGAGGAGCAGATGGAGACTCTACAAATCAATCTGCGTGCGCTAGATGTCACTCAGGAGATATTGGAGAAACTTCCGGTAGCTGTAATGGGAATCGGTGACGATGGCACGATTGCAGTCGCGAATGTAAAGGCAAATCAGCTGCTATCTAGACCGAGTGGGATGGTTGGACAGTCGGTGAGTGATGTGATGCCAGCAGAATTGATAAAATTATTTGCTCGAGATGAGCGAGTGGATCACCCAGTGCCAACCCATCTCCAACTTGGTGAGATGAGTTCTGTTTCGGCCTACTGTTGTCGAATTGGTGAGGCATCGGATGGCCGTGGATCGATTCTGGTTCTGATTGAAAATCCTAAGGCACAACTGCACAGCGTAGGAGGATCAATTGGGCGCTAATATGGCGATCGAATTAAAAAAAGTGGAGCGTGAGATCCTTGAGTTTCCACCGCTTCCAGAGGCGGTCAGAGAGGTGACGGCGCTGTTCGGTCACGATCACGTCTCGTTCGCAGCGCTTGAGAAGAAGATCTGTCAGGATCCGGCACTAACCGCACGCGTGCTGGCCGTAGCCAATTCAGCCTTCTATGGTTTTGGGGGGAAGATATCCAGCCTGAAACAGGCGTGCATGATTTTGGGACTGCATACCACGCGAAATATTGTCACTTCGCTGGGTGTAATCAGTAACCTCAAGAGCGGTCGTGGAAGTGGTCTTGATATCTCCGGATTATGGCACCACTCCGCAGGAGTGGCAGGTGCCGCAAAGGTGCTGTCAAAATATGCAGGTGTTGAAGAGGGCGAGGCCTTTACGTCCGGTCTACTACACGATGTCGGAAAGATGGTGTTTGATATCTACTACAGTCGTGAATATCGAGAGGTGTTGTCCTGCTGCAGTGAGACCAACATCTTATTAAGAGAGGCGGAGTTAAAGGTACTCTCATTTGACCGATTCAGTAATCGGTGCAAGGCTTGCCGCGCACTGGAAAATGCCCGAAAGCCTCGTTGAGGCGATTGAGTTTCATCACGAACCAGAATTAAGCAGCAATCCGAAGTTGGCAGCGGTAGTTAACGTCGCGGATGTCATGGCGCGAAGGTTTGGTATTGGTGATTGTGGTGACAATGTTGTACCAGATTTGCAGCCGCAGATATTGTCGCATGTTGGCATGCAGGTGGAGGATGTTGAGAATCTCTTCACTACAACGATTATTGCTGAGCTTGAAGCTGCCTCATCGGAGTTTGTGACAGGCTGACTGATGCCCACATGTTGATTGCTCAATCTGAGAGAGATGCATGGATAAAGAACAGACCTTAACTATCCTTTTAGTAGAGGATGAAAAACCTAATCGTAGTGCCGTGAAACGCCTGCTAAGGCGACAGGGATACCGATTTCTGGAGGCCGATAATGGTCAGCAGGGTCTGGAGATTGTCGTTAATGAGTCAATCGACCTGATCCTACTTGTCGATCAGGTGGTCAGTACGATGCGTAGGAATGCGGGAAAGCAGTTGGATCCTGATCTACTTAACCTATTTTTTGAAGATATGGATGGTGTGTTGGAGATCTATCATCAATTTCCTGAGTAGATGTTAGATGCTCTGAATGATGTCGAGTCACGAAACGCAATGAAACAGATAATTATTAGCAGAATTAAAGAATATTAGCTCGTATAAGATCTGGCAGGGAATCAGTATATTATGAAAAACAATATAACAAGATCAGTTGTTTTGCTGTTTCTACTGCCAGGCATAGGTGTCCTGCTTGCGTTGTGGATTTTTTATATGTTTCTGGACAACACCGAAAACGACGCTGACTTCATCGATCTCGCAGGAAGCCAGCGCATGCTCTCTCAGCAGATCTTTACAACGGCACATATGGTCGTTGTTATGGAGCATGCAGGTCAACGAGGAAAGTTGCTGGATTTGGTTGAAGAGTATGAGTTGACGCTGAATGTTCTCGAGAGCGGAGGTGTGGTTAATGAATTAGTTGAGATGGCTCGTGTGCCAGGCACGGTGCGGCCCTATTTGTTTGCACTCAAAGCCATATGGAAAGAGACAAGACCAGTTGTTGATAACATCGTAATGCCATCCCTCTCAGAGATCGAAAGAGAAAATTCTTACCAAATTCTCAAAGAAAACACCTCCCGTTTAACCAACGCTAGCAATGAGCTGATTAGTGCTTATAAGTCTCGAACCTATAAGTTGCGTCGAGAGGTATCTGCAATTCTTATGTTCTGTGTGTTGGTTGGTTTTGTCTCTCTCTATTTTGTGGTGGTTGTTGTGAGGCGGTATGACAAAGAACGTCGTGAGTCGGAATGTGTATTGGAGAGGAGCCGTGAACGCTTCTCGTTGGCTGTGAAAGGAACCAACGATGGTATCTGGGACTGGGATCTTGCATCTAACGAGATCTACTTTTCGAGGCGCTGGAAAGAGATGCTTGGATATGCGGATGATGACATGGGAAATGGTTTTGACGATTGGCGCGATCTAGTTCACACCAACGATCTTGGCCGGTTTCTCTCTATCTGGGCTACCTATATGGAGGGTGAACGCGAACAGTTTGAAATTGAATATCGTCTGAAAGGAAAGGATGGAAGCTATGTATGGATCCACTGTCGTGGATTGGCTGGTCGTTCCAAAGAAGGGGGTTCTGTACGGCTCACGGGCTCTCACACCGATATATCTGAACGTATAAAGGCGCTAGAGGAGTTAAAGGCAGAGAAGGTGGAGGAGCGACGGTTACTCGACTTACTGCAGTTGGCACAAGATGATCTAATCCTCAGTGAGGAAAGGCTTCGTTTAAGTCTGGTTTTTGCCAATATTGGCACGATGGACTGGGATCTTAATGTAAGGGCTAATAGTGTCTATTGTTCCGATCTAACCGCATTTATACTTGGGTATCCACAGGTCGCGCGTTATGTGGCGGTGGAAGACTACGCCAGTCTTGTTCACCCAGACGATAGAAAACTTGTTTACGACGGTCTTGAAAAGGCGCAAAAAGATGGGGTTCGACATGACTACGAGATGAGAGTCATATTGCATGATGGAACCCGGCGTTGGGTACATGTTGTTGGAGATGTTGTTCGTGATGTGTCTGGTGACGTTGTTCGCATGTTAGGTGTGATTCAAGACATTACAGAGCGCAAAAAGTCAGAGGGTTATCTGGCTAAAACGATTGCTGAACTGCAGCAAGCTAATGAGATGCTGCATGATGCTCAAAGCCAGCTGTTACAGTCAGAAAAGATGGCGAGTATTGGTCAGCTTGCTGCGGGTGTGGCACACGAGATTAATAACCCTGTCGGTTATGTCACATCAAATATCGGCACTCTGCGCGAATATCTGGCCGACCTGTTCAGGCTATTAGAGCTGTACGAACGGGGAGAACTCAAGATTGATGATGAAATCATAGTTGAGGCGATCAAGGCAGTAAAAGAGCAAGTTGACATTGATTATCTGAAAAAGGACCTCGTTGATCTTCTGGATGAGTCCGAAGAGGGGGTTAGACGCGTTAAGCAGATCGTTCAGGATCTAAAAGACTTCTCCCACGTTAATGAGGTCGAGTGGCAGTGGGCAGACCTACATAAAGGACTCGATAGTACGCTGAATATTGTCCACAACGAGCTAAAATATAAGGCAGAAGTTATTAAGGATTATGGCTACCTTCCACAGATCGAATGCATTATCGCGCAGCTCAATCAGGTCTTTATGAATATCCTGGTGAATGCGGCACACGCTATCGAGAAGCGAGGTGTGATCACCATCCATACAACGACTGATCGGGATGGGGTTTTGATTGTGATTGAAGACGACGGTAAAGGGATGGATGATCAGACGCAGGCACGAATTTTCGATCCCTTCTATACAACCAAACCGGTTGGCGAGGGTACAGGGCTCGGCATGTCGCTCTCCTATAATATTGTTCAGAAACACGGTGGAACGATTACTGTAGAGAGTCAGGTTGATAAGGGAACTGAGTTCCGGATCTGGTTACCTGTCAAGCAGAGTGAGTCGAAGACGGTTGATCAATGTTAGGGCTGTATAAATAGATGAATGATCTTGTTGGTAGTAACGATTTCGTGACAGACGATGTGCCGGTTTTGCAGTCAGCCACGCTGCTGTTTGTTGATGATGAGCCTAATATCGTCTCATCCTTACGCCGTCTGTTTCGTCCGTTAGGTTACAAGATACTGACTGCAAACAATGGTGAGGAGGGGCTTGCTGTACTTGAACAGAACAGTGTTGATCTGGTGGTCTCAGACATGAGAATGCCGGTGATGGATGGTGCAACCTTTCTCGCTAAGGCAGCGGAACGCTGGCCCGACACCGTGCGAATTCTTCTGACCGGATATGCCGATATGGAGTCGACTATATCTGCGATCAATCAGGGAAAAATATATAAATACTTTAGTAAACCCTGGGAAGATAACGACATCACCCTGGGAGTGAAATATGCACTGAAACAGAAATTTCTCGAGCAAGACCACAAACGCCTATTAAAACTGACGAAAAATCAGAATGAAGAGCTGCAGAGCCTGAATGCAAGCCTTGAAGATAGGGTTAAGGCACGTACCGAAGAGTTGAGGCAGGCCATGGGAATGTTAGAGGTATCCCACGAGACACTGAAAGGAAGTTATCTCAATTCGGTCAAGGTCTTCTCTAATATCATCGAGATGCGTGAGGGCAGTGTGGCTGGACACTCGCGGCGTGTCGCGGAGCAGGCGCATGCACTGGCTAAGAAGTGCGATATGAGTGAGGACGATGCGCGACAGGTACTTTTTGCAGCACTACTGCACGATATTGGCAAGATTGGACTGCCCGATCGTTTGATGGGGAAGCCGTACAATGCACTCTCGAGCACGGATAAGGTGGAGGTGATGAAACACCCCATGGTCGGTGAGGGGCTGATGTTGAGTCTCGATCATCTGCAAGATGCTGGGAAACTAATCCGCAGTCACCATGAACAGTTTGATGGCAACGGCTACCCGGATAAGCTCAAGGGTAAGAAAATTCCCTTAGGCGCTAGGATCCTGGCTCTGGTCAATGATTACGACGCACTGCAGAGTGGCATGCTCTCGACTCAGCGACTCTCCGCAGTTGAGGCGCGTGAGTACATTACCCGTGGACGGGGAAGGCTCTATGATCCTGAGATGGTCGACCTTTGGCTCGATATGCAGGGGCTGCTTGATAAGCGAGTTGAGGAGGAAGATAGCGCGAACTTCCTGAAGCTGACCCCCAGTGAGTGTAATAGCGGCATGGTCCTCGCCAGTGACCTCTTTATTAATGACAAGGTCTTGCTGCTTTCAAGAGGTCATGTGTTAACCGATGATCTAATAGCTCGTCTTAGAAAGCTGGAGCAGTCAACGGGAGAGCGCATTGATATGTTAATTCGACCAGCGGGTGATTAGTCTTGCTAATAATTAAGGGCTGTGACCTCTGATATGGGTGTGTATTGTTAACTTGTTTTTTATAAATGTAAAAGCATTGGCTCCTTCCTTTGGTTGAATTGCGATGCGATGGCGGAGACCGCTCTCTGGAGTTGGTGAGAGCGTGTTGCCCTAATGTATACTGCTTCGCTTTAACCGCATTACAGAGAGACGCGCAGTATGTCGACCGATATCCACGCCCAACGAATCCTGATTCTAGACTTTGGTTCCCAGTACACCCAGCTCATTGCCCGCCGCGTTCGTGAGGCGGGGGTCTACTGCGAACTGCACGCCTACGATATGGGGGAGGCCGATATTCGTGCCTTCAATCCCAACGGAATCATCCTCTCTGGCGGCCCCGAGTCGACCACGACTGAGGATGCACCTCAGGCCCCGAGTTGTGTGTTTGATATGGAAATCCCGGTTCTTGGTATCTGTTACGGCATGCAGACCATGACCATGCAGCTCGGTGGTAAGGTGGAGAACGCAGATCACCATGAGTATGGCTATGCTCAGGTCCGCGCCCGCGGCCACACCGCGCTGCTCAAGGATATCGAGGATCACACCTCCGACGAGGGTTACGGACTACTTGATGTCTGGATGAGTCACGGTGACCGCGTGATTGAGATGGCCCCCGGCTTCAAGCTGATGGCCTCTACTGACTCGGCCCCAGTTGCGGGTATTGCTGATGAAGCACGTCATTTCTACGGTGTGCAGTTCCATCCCGAGGTGACCCATACCAACCAGGGACAGCGTATTCTTGAGCGCTTTGTACACCAGATCTGCGGCTGCGAAGGACTCTGGACGTCTGGCAACATTATCGATGATCAGATCAGTCACGTTCGAGAGATGGTCGGCAGTGACGAGGTGATTCTCGGCCTCTCTGGCGGTGTTGACTCCTCCGTGGTCGCAGCACTGTTACACCGTGCCATCGGCGATCAGCTCACCTGCGTGTTTGTTGATAACGGTTTGCTGCGCCACCAAGAGGGTGATCAGGTAATGGCTACCTTCGCCGAGCACATGGGTGTGAAGGTTATCCGTGTCGATGCCGAGCAGCGCTTCCTTGATGCGCTGAGCGGTGAGAGCGACCCTGAGGCGAAACGCAAAATCATCGGCAACCTCTTTGTGGAAATCTTCGAGGAGGAGTCGAGTAAGCTCTCTAACGCCAAGTGGCTGGCACAGGGCACCATCTACCCCGATGTGATCGAGTCAGCGGGGGCCAAGAGCGGTAAGGCGCACCTGATCAAGTCACACCACAACGTTGGTGGATTACCCGACTGGATGAACCTCAAACTGTGTGAACCTCTGCGTGAGCTGTTCAAGGATGAGGTGCGCAAGCTTGGCGTTGAGCTGGGACTCCCCTACGACATGGTCTATCGCCACCCCTTCCCAGGACCAGGGCTGGGTGTACGAATTCTTGGAGAGGTGAAAAAGGAGTACGCCGACATCCTGCGTCTGGCTGATCACATCTTCATCGAAGAGCTGCTGAAGAACGATCTCTACCACAAGACCTCTCAGGCCTTTACCGTCTTCCTGCCGGTTAAATCGGTTGGCGTGACCGGTGATGGTCGTCGCTATCAATATGTGGTGGCACTACGCGCGGTTGAAACCATCGACTTCATGACCGCCCGCTGGGCCCATCTGCCCTACGATTTCCTCGATCATGTCTGTCGCCGCATTGTTAATGAGGTATCAGGTATCTCCCGCGTGGTTTATGACATTACCGGCAAACCCCCAGGCACCATCGAGTGGGAGTAGCTTGGTCGGGAACCCTAAGCGTGCTTAGGGTTTTCCCCGGCTGAAGCGCAACATACCCGGGGAGTCGCTATTTTTGCGGAAGCTTGTTTTGGGCGTCCAAGCCCAAGCAAGCGGCAAATACTTAACGCGACCGTTTATGCCTACGGCGCCCCGA